>JALWJU010000545.1 GCA_026997055.1 Paracoccaceae bacterium
CGCGGTGGTGGTGCAGAAGGTCGGCCCGGTCAAGGCGAAGTTCAGGGGGCGGGTGGAGATTTCGGACATCACCCCGATGCAGAGCTACCGGCTCAGCGGCGAGGGCAAGGGCGGCGTGGCGGGATTCGCCAGGGGAGGGGCCTTCGTGACCCTGAGCGACGGCGAAGAGGGCGGCACGCTGCTCACTTACGAGGTGGAGGCGCGCGTGGGCGGCAAGCTTGCGCAACTGGGCAACCGGATCATCCTCGGATTCGCCCGCAAGATGATCGCGAAATTCTTCAAGCGCTTCGGCGAGGTGGTCGAGAGCGGCGGCGAGCAAGAGCGGGACTGACCCCGCGCCCGCAGGGCGCGCCCCCGAGGAGCGCAAATTTTCCGCGAAAATTTGCCGCCCTCACCCGTCGCGCCCCAGCAGCACCGCCAGCGCCCCGAGGCTCAGCGCCACCCCGCCCAGCACCGCCAGCGGCGGCGCGCCGTGGCCCAGTGCCACTTCCCAAAGGATCACCCAGGAAGGCGTGAGATAGGTATAGGCCATTACCTTGGACGAAGGCAGGCGCATCGCCGCGAACTGCACCAGCGAAAAGGTGGTGGCAGTGGCAAAGATCATCAGATAGCCCAGCACCCACCAGACCCGCCCCGGCAGCGCCGCCCAGTCGGTGGCGGCCAGGTCGCTCGCCGCATAGACCGCCAGCACCAGCACGCCGCCCGCCAGCACGCCGAAAGTCGCCGCCAGCGGCCCCTCGCCCCGGTTCATCCGCCGCAGAAGCGGCACATAGAGCGCGTGCAGGAAGCTGCCGGCCAGAAACAGCGCCTCGCCGCGCCCCAGCCGAAAGGCCAGGAGCGCCGCCAGATCGGCGCGAAAGATCACCCAGACCGCCCCCGCCGCCCCGAGGCTCAGCGCCGCCCAGACCCGCGCCGGCGTGCGCTGGCCCAGCACCGGGCGCGCCAGCAGCGCGCTCATCAGCGGGGTCAGCGTGAACACGGCCGCGAGCGAGACCGGATCGGCGATCTTCAGCGCCTCGAACATGGCCACGAAATAGCCGGCGAAGATTCCTCCCAGCAGCAGGAAGCGCCAGGGGGCGGCCAGCCTCAGCCCCGCGCGCCCCTGAAGCGCCAGCACCAGCGCGCCCATGAGACAGGCCCCGAGCGCGAAACGCAGCAGCATCAGCACCCCCGGCGCGATGTCGCCCGCGATCAGCGCGCCAAAGGAGAAGCTCCCCGCCACCAGCAACGAAAAGGCGAACATCGCCAGGTGCCCCTGCCAGGCCGCCCGGCGCGCGGCGCGCGCGGCCAGCGCCGCTTCCCCCCCTTCTGCCGCATCTGCCTTCATCCGCCCGCCCCATTGCACTTGCCGCCATTTTGCGCGAAACATCCGCGACAGCAAGGGAGCCCCGCATGAGCCGCATCGAAAAGAAATTCGCCGACCTGAAAGCCGAGGGCAAGGCCGCATTCGTCGCCTATATCATGGCCGGGGACCCGGACGAAGCCACTTCGCTCGAAATCATGCGCGGCCTGCCCGGCGCCGGGGTCGATATCATCGAGCTGGGCCTGCCCTTTACCGACCCGATGGCCGACGGCCCCACCATCCAGCTGGCCGGCCAGCGCGCGCTCGCCGCCGGCATGACGCTGAAAAAGACCCTCGCCATGGCGGCCGAATTCCGCAAGTCCGACAACACCACCCCGATCGTGCTGATGGGCTACTACAACCCGATCTACAACCACGGGGTCGAGGCCTTTCTGAAGGATGCCAGAGCCGCCGGGATAGACGGGCTGATCGTGGTGGACCTGCCGCCGGAAGAGGATGACGAGCTCTGCATCCCGGCCCGGCAGGCGGGGCTCGACTTCATCCGGCTCGCCACGCCGACCACCGACGACAAGCGCCTGCCCAGGGTGCTCACCAACACCTCGGGCTTTCTCTACTACGTCTCGATCACCGGCATTACCGGCGCCGCCGCGGCCCAGGCCGAAACGGTCGCCCCGGAAGTCGCCCGCATCAAGGCGGCAAGCGATATCCCGGTGGTGGTGGGCTTTGGCATCAAGACGCCCGATTCCAGCCGCGCCATCGCCTCGGTCGCCGACGGCGCCGTGGTCGGCTCGGCCATCGTCGAGCGGATCGGGCGCGGCGACAGTGCCGAAGACGTGCTCGCCTTTGTCAAAAGCCTCGCCGAGGGGGCGCATTCGGCCTGATCTCGCCGCCTGCCCCTGCCCCGGCCTCGGCCTCGGCCCTGACGGGACATCCTCACCGCCAGGCACGATTTTCTGCAATAACCGCCCGCGCCCGAAACGCTCTGCCAGAAGAAACGGAGCGGCAATACCCCGGGGCCAGGCACCCAGGGTCAGGAC
>JALWJU010000546.1 GCA_026997055.1 Paracoccaceae bacterium
CGCGCCGGCACGTAGGTCACGGGGATCCCGCTGGTGGGGGCGCGGGGCACGGCGATGGCGGGATCGGTGAGGGCCGAGCCGCCCAGCTCGCCGATACCCAGGCTCACCACCCGGTGGCTGGCGGCGCCCAGCTGCTGCGCCACCCGGGCCGCCGCCGCCAGCTCGCAGCGGTGGCGCTGCCCGTAGTCGAAACTCAGCGCATGGCAGCGGTAACCCTCGGCGCGGGCCACGGCCAGGGTGGTGGCCGAATCCAGCCCCCCGGAGAGCAACACCACCGCCTGTTTGTCCGATTTCGTCATGCCCTATCGCCCCGGTTCGTCGCCCCACAGGACCTTGTGGAGCTGGAGCTGGAAGCGCACCGGCAGGCCGTCGGCGAGGATCCAGTCGGCCAGGCGCGCCGGCGCCAGGCGGCCCTGGGCGGCCGAGAACAGCACCTCGCAGCGATTGGCCAGTTGGTGAGTCCTCACCTGTTGCACTGCCCAGTCGTAGTCGCCCCGGTCGCAGAGGACGAACTTGAGCTGATCCTCGGGCCGCAGGCAGTCGAGGTTGGCCCAGCGGTTCTTCTCCACTTCTCCCGAGGCCGGCGTCTTGAGATCCATGACCCGCACCACGCGGGGATCCAGCCCGCAGATGTCCAGCGCCCCCGAGGTCTCCAGCGAGACCCGGTAGCCCGCGTCGCACAGTGCCGCGAGCAGCGCCGGGCAGCCCGGCTGGGCGAGGGGTTCACCGCCGGTGACGGTGACGTAGCGCGCCCCGTGGGCCGCCACGTCGGCGATGATCTCGTCCAGCGTCCGCCATGCGCCCCCCTGGAAAGCGTACTCGGTATCGCAATAGCTGCAGCGCAGCGGGCAGCCGGTGAGGCGCACGAAGACCGTGGGCCAGCCGGTGGTGTTGCCCTCCCCCTGCAGGGAGTAGAACAGCTCCGTGACGCGCAGGCGCCGGCTGTCGGCGGGAATGGGGGAATGACGGGATGACTCTGGCATGGCAGCGGCCGGCCCCGTACCGCGGGGCCCGAGGCCGGCAGTATAGCGGCCCCGGGCCGGCCGCGGCCACCCCGCAGGGCGTCAGCGACCCTGCTTGAGGCGGATCTTCTTGAGCAGGTTCTGCGCCTGGCCCGCCTCGGTGGTCCCCGGATAGCGCTTGATCAGGCCCCGGAGGGTCTCGCTGGCCTCCTTGTACTGCCCCAGTTCGTACTGGCTGTAGCCGATCTTGAGCAGGGCCTCGGCCAGCTTGGGACTGTTGGGAAAGCGGCTGATCAGCCGGCGGTAGTCGCCGATGGCATCCTCGAAGTGGCGCTGGGCGTAATTGGCCTCCGCCAGCCAGTACTGGGCGATATGGGCATAGCGCCCGTTGGGATAGTCGGCGAGGAACTGGCGGAAGGCCGCGATGGCGGCGTCATAGCGCAGTTCGCGCAGGAGATCGAAGGCATGCTGGTAGGCCTTCTGCTCGCCACCCGGCCGGGGCGCCGGGCGCGGCGTCGCCGGTGCCGCCGCCCGGGGCGCGGGGGCGGCCGGCGCCGGAGAAGCCGGTGTTGCCGGGGAAGCCGGCGTCGCCGGACCAGCCGGGGGCGTCGCGCCCGGGCGGGTGGTGGCCACGCCGCCGTTGCGTTCCACGTTGAGCAGGCGGCGATCGATATCCAGGTACAGCTCGCGCTGGCGCTTCTTCAGCGCCTCGATGGTGTGGGTCTGCACCTCCACCTCGCCACGCAGGCGCTGCACCTCGGTCTGCAGGGCCTCCAGCCGCATCAGCAGATCCACCAGACCCTGGTTGTCCAGCATGCGCTCGAGCCGCTCCAGCCGCTGTTCCGTGGTGAGGGGAGCCGGCGCGGTGGGGGCCGCCACGGCCATGCCGCCAGGCAGGGCGGTCAGCAACAGGACGGCGGGGAGGCCGGCCCGGATCAGGCGACCTGCGAAACGGCGGCGCCGGGCCGCCGGGAGATATTCCCTGGATGTCATCATGCTCAATAACCTGAATAAAGCAGTTCCACGCGACGGTTCAGACGCCAGGCCTCTTCGTCGTGCCCCAGCGCCACCGGGCGCTCTTCACCAAAACTGATGGTCTGTGCCTGCTCGCGACGCATGCCCTGCAGCACCAGCAGTTGCATGACCGCCCTGGCGCGCCGCTCGCCCAGGGCCATATTATATTCGCGCGTGCCGCGTTCGTCTGCATGGCCCTCCAGCACCACCGTCACATCCGGGTGGGCGGCGAGAAACTCGGCATGGGCGGCCAGCAGGGCGCGATCCTCGCTGCTGAGTTCGGCGCTGTCGAAGTCGAAATAGCTGACCCGCCGGGACAATGCGCTCTGGGGCTCGTTGAGCAG
>JALWJU010000547.1 GCA_026997055.1 Paracoccaceae bacterium
GTGCAGCCATAGGGGTAGCGGTCGAGCCGGTCGAGCAGGCCGGCGACGTTCAGCCGTGCCATGAACCCGGCGGAAAGAGTGGCGCGTCCGGTGCCGGGCATCATCCCGGCAAACACGGCGCTGTCCAGCGTGAAGCGCTGGCCCGGCGCGAGCGTGAAACGGCTCATGCGGGCGATTTCCGGGTCGTTCACCTGCACCGGGATATTCAGCTCCTTGGTCAGTACCGTGCCGTCGGGCGTGGTGAGCGCCACGCGGATGGCGCCCAACCCCGGCCGGGTCGCACTGACCGGCACGGACAGGCGCGCGGTGCCGCCCTCGGCCAGTGTCACCGTGGGCGGCAGGGCGGAGTCATCGACCTCGACCCCCTCGCCGGACACGGCAAGGCGCATCTCGCCCGCCGGCCCCTTGGCATGGACCAGCTCCAGCAGCAGGCGCGCGCTGTCGCCCGGCGCGAGGAAGCGCGGCAGCGAAGCGGTGACCACCACCGGGTCGCGCACCAGCACCTCCTTTTCCGCCTGGCCCACGCCGCGCGCCGACCAGACCACGGCCATCAGCCGCACGGTGCCGTTGAAGCCCGGCAGGTCGAAGCCGGTCTGCACCCGCCCGTCTTCGCCCACGCGCAGCGGCCCGGAGAACATGGCCACCAGCGCCTCGGTGGGCGGCGGGGCCTGCATGCGCATCTGCGCCATCTCGTCGCCGCCGGAGCGGGTCGCGCCCATCAGCGCGCCGGCGCGGTCGATCAGCCGGCCGTAGAGGTCGCGGATCTCCATGCCGAGCCGGCGCTGGCCGAAATAATGCGCCGCGGGGTCGGGGCTGGCAAAGGAGGTGAGGTTCAGGATCCCCACATCCACCGCGGCGATGGTGGCAAATACCTCGTCGCCCGGCTCTGCTCCCTCCACCCGCAGCACCACGTCGAGCGGGCCGCGCGGGGCCACTTCGTCCGGCCCCTCGAAGCGCGCCCGCAACAGGTGCGCGCCGGGATCGACCGCCGCATGGGCCAGCCCCAGCGCGCGGGTGGGCAGATGCCCCTCGGCGTCCCGCATCGGCTGGATCAGGGTGGCCGCCACATAGGCCCCCGCGCCCCAGTCCTCGGTGACCGGCAGGGTGACGGTATTCTCGCCCGCCACCGCGTCGAGCGTGGTCATGTGGATCAGCCGGTTCGACATCACCGTGACCAGCACCTTGCCGGCGACGCGCGGCACCATGCGCAGGGTGGCGGTATCGCCGGGGCGGTAGGTCTCGGCATCGAGCGACATTTCCAGCATGTCGGGCGTGGTGGCGGTATCGGCGCCGCCATACCAGCCGGCGTAGAAATCGACCGAAGAGGCGATCCCCGCCGCGCTCCCGAGCCCCTCGACCACCAGTTCGTAATGGCCCCAGTCCAGCCGGGCGGCGATCTCCTGCGGGGCGGCGCCCAGCGTGGCTTGGCCCGAGGCGATGCGCTCGCGCCGGGTCACCGCATCCCAGTCCCAGGAGCCGTCAATCGCATACCACTGGTAGCGGGTGGTTATGCGATTCACATGCCAGCGCACCTGCATGGGCGCGGGGGCGAGGTCCGGGCCGAGCGCGAGCAGCGAAAACCGCGCTTCGGCGCCTTCGGGCAGGTCTTCGTCAAAGGCGGGCTTGATGCCGATCATCGGCCCGGCGGGGCTGAGCAGGCGGGTCAGGCTGCGCTCGACCGGGCGGCCGGAGCCTTCGGAGACGCGCACGACGATGCGCGCCTCGACCGGCATTCCGGGGGCGTCGAATTCCGGGAAGCTCACCGGCAGCACCGCGCGGCCATCGGCATCGGTGCGCTGGTCGTAGGGGAGGTTGCCATAGGCGGGCGCGGGGCGGTCGTCGTAGCGGCCGAAGCGGTAGCCCGGATAGGCCTCGATCCGCGCCGCCGCGCCGAGCACCACATCGCCCTCGATGGCCAGGTCCGCCCCCGGCGCGCCAAAGAGATAGCGCGCGTCGATGGTGAGCTCGGGGCTGTCGCTCAGGGAGATGGGGCCGTGCGGCAGGGAAAGGTCGAAGTCGATCCGCTCGGGCAGGAAGTCCTCCACCAGCAGGGTGCGGCTGGCAAGCGCCGGTGCTTCCGGGTCGGCAAAAAAGTCCAGCCGCCAGGTACCGCGCGGCACGCCTGCGCCCAGCGGCAGGTCGAAGACATGCCCCCCGGCGCCGGCTCCTTCCGAGAGCACGCGACTGTATTCGACCCCGTCCGGGCGCATCAGCACGGCGGTGATCGGCAGGCCCTCGATCGCCTCGGCGGTTGCGTTGCGCGCCAGGGCGGTGGCGTGGATCACCTCGCCGGCGCGGTAGGCGCCCCGGTC
>JALWJU010000548.1 GCA_026997055.1 Paracoccaceae bacterium
TGCGTTACCTGCCCTGCCTGCGCATCCGCGCTGCCGAGGGCATGTCCCTGCCCGCCTGCCGCATTGCCCCCATAGGCCGGGGGCGGGCCCCAGTTCGTCTCTGCCATGGCCTGCCTCTCCACGCGCCCGAGCCCGGCCCGAAAGCCGCACGGGCCAGGGCGCCCGACTGCTCACCCTCCGCCGGCGCGCCTGTATTCGGCTATATTCAGCGCATTTCTTCGACGGGGGTCACGCCAAGGATACCAAGACCTGCGGAAATTACAATGGAAACGGCAAGCGGCAGGGCGATTTTTGCCGAAGTGGCGGCGGCATCGTCCTGGACGAAGCGCAGGTGGGGGTGGTCATTGCCGCGATTGTAGAGCGCGTGGAAGTCGCTGGCGAGCTCGTAGAGGTAGAAGGCGACCCGATGCGGCTCATGCCCGCGCGCGGCGATCTCGACGAGGCGCGGCCATTCGGCGAGCTTCCTGGCCAGCGTCACCTCGGCGGCATCCTCGATCAGCGGCGCGCCGGGGGAAATGCCCGCCGCCTCGGCCCGGCGCATCACGCTTCGCACCCGCGCATGGGCGTATTGCACATAAAAAACCGGGTTGTCGCGGCTCTGCTCGAGCACGCGGGCAAGGTCGAAGTCGAGCGGCGCGTCGTTCTTGCGCGTGAGCATCACGAAGCGGGCCACATCCGCGCCCACCTGCTCGACCACATCGCGCAGGGTGACGAAATTGCCCGCCCGCTTGGACATCTTGAAGGGCTGGCCGTCCTTGAACAGGCGCACCAGCTGGATCAGCTTGATATCGAGCTCGACCTTGCCGCCCGACAGCGCCGAGACGGCGGCCTTCATGCGCTTGACATAGCCGCCGTGATCGGCGCCGAATACATCGACAAGCCGGTCGAAGCCTCTGGAAATCTTGTCGAAATGATAGGCGATGTCGGGGGCGAAATAGGTCCAGGAGCCGTCCGACTTCTGGATCGGGCGGTCCACGTCATCGCCATGCGCCGTGGAGCGGAACAGGGTCTGCTCGCGCGGCTCCCAATCCTCGGGCATCTTGCCCTTGGGCGGCTCCAGCACACCCTGGTAGATCAGCCCCTGTTCGCTGAGGGCCTCAATGGCGGCTTCGATCCGGCCGCTGTCATAGAGCGACCTTTCGCTGAAGAAATTGTCCATCTCCACGCCCAGCAGGGCGAGGTCCTCGCGGATCAGGCGCATCATCGCCTCGATGGCGAATGCGCGCACCTCCTCGAGCCACACTTCCTCGGGCTGGCCGAGCCAGCGCGCGCCCACCTTTTCGGCCAGCGCCTTGCCCACCGGCACCAGGTAGTCGCCCGGATAGAGCCCCTCGCCGATCTCGGCTGCCTCGCCCAGCGCCTCGCGGTAGCGCTCATAGACCGAGCGCGCCAGCACATCGACCTGGGCGCCGCCGTCATTGATGTAATATTCGCGCGTCACCTCGTGGCCGGAATATTCCAAGAGCGCCGCCAGCGCATCGCCGAAGACCGCGCCGCGGCTGTGGCCCACATGCAACGGGCCGGTGGGATTGGCCGAGACGTATTCGACATTGACCCGCTTGCCCCGCCCCATCTGCGAGCGGCCATAGGCTTCGGGCGCGGCCAGGATCGCCTCGACCAGTTCGCCCCAGGTCCCGGGCGCAAGGCGCAGGTTGAGAAAGCCGGGTCCGGCCACCTCGGCGCTCCGGATGCGCGGATGGCCCTCCAGGCGCTGGGCCAGGGCGGCGGCGATGTCGCGCGGCTTCATGCCGGCGGGGCGTGCCAGCACCATCGCCGCATTGGTGGCCATGTCGCCATGGGCCGGATCGCGCGGCGGCTCCACCGCGACATTTTCCAGCGCCAGCCCGGCGGGCAGGGCGCCCTCCCGCATCATCGCCGCAAGCTCGGCGAGGATGTTGTCGCGTATTTCCCCGAACAGGTTCATTGCATCCCCCTGGGCATCCCCCTGGCACATGTCGCGCGACCTTTAACATGCCGGAGCCCGAGGTCAACGCCCGCGCGCCCGAAAGCCCGGCAAGGAGCGGCGAAAGCGGCACCGGATTCGCCGCACAAGGCCCTCCCCTCTCCGCGAATCACCCGTTCCGGGGCAGAAAAACCCATGTTCCACAAGGTTTTGTTGCAGGAGTGACGCAACTGAGCCACAATGCGGGTGTTTTTCGCCACAAACAGGGTTGCCGGTGTTTGACAGCCATATATGCCGCAGGTAATGTCCACCTGTGCCAAATCCGGCTTACGTATAACGAGGGAATAACATGAAATACGCAACTTCCGCAGCTGCCGCTGCTCTCGCCGTCTCGATGGCCGCTACCACCGCCCAGGCCGGCAATTACGAGCCGCCGATGGTCGAGCCGGAAATCATCGTCGAAGAGGCTTCTTCCAGCTCTTCGCCGGGCCTGGTCATCCCGCTGCTGCTGCTGGTGGTGCTGGCCGCCACTCTCTGAGCGGTACGCCCGGACAACCTGCCGGCAGCCTCGCGAAACAGGCCGGGGTCGTCAGGCCGGGACTGCTCCGAGCAGCATGGAAAGGAAACGGACAGGCGCCCGCGGGCGCCTGTTCTGTTTCGGCTGCCCCGTCGGGCCATTCCGCCTCCACGGCCCTGCCCCCGGGCCACCGGCTCCCGCGGCGGCAGGCGGCGGGCGGCAGGCGGCGGGTGAAGGTGCCGGAAGCGGGAAACGGGAAAGGAAGCGGAGAGAGAAACGAGCCGGCGAGCGCCCGCCCGGCCCCGCGTCAGATCCGCATCAGCCCCGCTCAGATCAGCCGGGCATGTTCCAGCAGAGCGAAGCGGTCGGTCATCCCGGCGATGTAATCGGCCACGATCCGCGCCAGCGCGGTCTCGTCCGGGGCGCGGGCAATGTCCGCCCGCCACTCGGCCGGCAGCAGGGCGGGCTCTGCGAGATAGGCGGCAAACAGATCCTCGACCACCCCCGTCACCCGGGCGCGCATCTCCACCACCGAAGGCGCCCGGTACATGCGCGCGAACAGAAAGGCGCGGATCTCGCGCAGCTCTTCCCACAGCCCGGGCGAGAAGCGTATCACCGGACGGCCCAGCGCGCGCACCTCCTCGACCGAGCCCGGCGCCGCTTCCGCCAGCAGCGCCCGCGAGGTCGCCAGCACGTCCTCCACCATCGCCCCGAAGACGCGGCGCAGCGCCTCGTGGCGCCGCCGCCCGGCCTCGAGCCCCGGCCAGAGCCGGTCCACCTCGGCGAAAGCCGGGCCAATGATCGGAAGCGCGCAGATATCCTCGACCGTGAACAGCCCCGCGCGCAGCCCGTCATGCAGGTCGTGGTTGTTATAGGCGATGTCGTCGGCCAGCGCCGCCACCTGCGCCTCGGCACTTGCATGGCTGGCAAGCTCGAGATCGTGGCGCGCATCGTATTCGGCCAGCGCCAGCGGCAGGGGCGCGCACACCGGGCCGTTATGCTTGGCCAGCCCCTCGAGCGTCTCCCAGGTGAGGTTGAGCCCGTCCCACTCGGCATAATGGCGTTCGAGCGAAGTGACGATCCTGACCGCCTGGGCATTGTGGTCGAAGCCCCCATGCGGGGCCATGAGCCGGTCGAGCGCCTCTTCGCCGGTATGGCCGAAGGGCGTGTGGCCCAGATCATGCGCCAGCGCGATCGCCTCGGTCAGGTGCTCGTCGAGCCCCAGCACCCCGGCAATGGTGCGCGCCACCTGCGCCACTTCGAGCGAATGGGTGAGCCGGGTGCGGAAGTAATCGCCCTCATGCTCGACAAAGACCTGGGTCTTGTGCTTGAGCCGGCGAAAGGCGCTCGAATGGATGATCCGGTCGCGGTCGCGCTGAAACGGCGAGCGAAAGGCGCTCTCTGCCTCCCGGTAGAGCCGCCCGCGGCTCTGGCGCGGATCGCTCGCATATGGCGCCCGTCTCTCTGCGGTCATCTGGTCACCTTGTTGCCCTCCGCCTGCCTGCCTATATTGCATCTCGCGAACGGAAGGAAGAAGCCATGGACATCACCCTGCCCCCCAAGGTCACCGAGCGCGCCTTTGCCCGCCTCGCCGAGATCGGCGCCGGCGCCGAGGGCAAGGCGCTCAGGATCGCCGTCGAAGGCGGGGGCTGCTCGGGCTTCCAGTACGATATCAGCCTCGATGCGCCGGCCGAGGGCGACCTGGTGCTGGAGGGCAGCGGCGAAAAGGTGGTGATCGACGAAGTGTCCCTGCCCTTCCTTTCCGGGGCGGTGATCGACTTCACCGAAGAGCTGATCGGCGCCCGCTTCGTGATCGAGAACCCCAATGCCACATCCGCCTGCGGCTGCGGCATTTCCTTTTCGCTGTAGCGCCAGAGCAGCGGATCCGGCGCCAGCCGGCCCGCCCCATTGCCTTCACGGAGCGTTTCGGGGATGACCCGTGCGAGAATCGGGCGGAGCGGAGCCGCCCCTGCGCCGCACCGCATGCCCCCGGCGAAAGACGAAGGGCCTATATCCCCTTGGGGCCTATCCCCCCTGCCCCCCCTGCAGGGCGCGCACTTCCAGCGCGCCTTCCGAGCGTGCCTTCATGGCGAAGGTGACGGCATGGGCGGCGGCAAGGGTGGTGAAATAGGGCACCTTTTCGGCGAGCGCGGCGGCGCGCATGGCGCGGCTGTCCTCGACCGCCTGCCTGCCCTCGGTGGTGTTCATCACCAGCGCCACCTCGCCGTCCTTGATCATGTCAACGATGGTGCGCCCGCCCTCATAGCCCTTGTTGACGCGCCGGCTTTCGATCCCGTTTGCCGCCAGGAAGTCCCGGGTACCGCTGGTGGCCAGCAGTTCGAAGCCCTGATCCTGCAGCGATTTCGCCACTTCCACCAGCGCGGGCACCTTGTCGTCATCCTTGATCGAAAGGAAGACCGCCCCGCCCTCCGGCAGCGCCACCCCGGCGCCCATCTGCGCCTTGAGAAAGGCGCGGGGGAAGGTGAGGTCCCAGCCCATCACCTCGCCGGTCGAGCGCATTTCCGGCCCCAGCAGGGTATCGACGCCGGGGAAACGGTTGAACGGCAGCACCGCTTCCTTGACCGAGAACCACGGCATGTCCGGGTCGGCGAGGCTCAACTGGTCGGCCATGGGCAGGGTGCCGGGCTCGGCATCGGCCGGATAGGGGCCGCGATGGGCGAAGTCCGCGAGCTTTTCGCCCGCCATCAGCCGCGCGGCGATGGAGGCAATGGCGCTGTCGGTGGCCTTGGCGACGAAGGGCACGGTGCGGCTGGCGCGCGGGTTCACCTCGATCAGGTAGATCTCGCCGTCCTTGAGCGCGAATTGCACGTTCATCAGCCCGACCACGCCGAGCGCCAGCGCCAGCGCCTCGGTCTGGCGCTTGAGTTCGGCGACGATCTCTTCGGGCAAGCTGTAGGGCGGCAAGCTGCAGGCGCTGTCGCCCGAATGCACCCCCGCCTCCTCGATATGCTGGAGGATGCCGGCCACATGGACCTGCTCGCCGTCGCTGAGCGCGTCCACATCCACCTCGGTGGCGCCGGCAAGGTAGCTGTCGAGCAGCACGGGGCTCGCGCCCGAGACCACCACCGCCTCGGAGATGTAGCGGGCGAGGCCCTCCATGTCGCGCACGATCTCCATCGCCCGCCCGCCCAGCACATAGGACGGGCGCACCACCAGCGGGAAGCCGATTTCTTCGGCGATTTCAAGGGCTTCTTCGTCGGTGGAGGCGATGCCGTTCCTGGGCTGGCGGAGCCCCAGCTCATTGACCAGCGCCTGGAAGCGCTCGCGGTCCTCGGCCAGGTCGATGGCGTCGGGCGTGGTGCCGAGGATCGGGATGCCCGCCTCTTCGAGCGCATTGGCGAGCTTCAGCGGGGTCTGGCCGCCGAACTGGACGATCACCCCGTGCAGCGTCCCCGCCTCCTGCTCGGCGCGCAGGATCTCCATCACATGCTCGAAGGTCAGCGGCTCGAAATAGAGCCGGTCGGAGGTATCGTAATCGGTCGAGACCGTCTCCGGGTTGCAATTGACCATGATGGTCTCGTAGCCCTGATCGGTGAGCGCGAAGCAGGCGTGGCAGCAGCAATAGTCGAACTCGATCCCCTGACCGATCCGGTTCGGCCCGCCGCCGAGGATCACCACCTTGTTGCGCTCGGTGGGGCGGGATTCGCATTCGACCTCGCCCATCATCGGCGCCTCGTAGGTGGAGTACATGTAGGGCGTGCGGGCCTCGAACTCGGCGGCGCAGGTGTCGATGCGCTTGAAGGCGGCGGTGACCCCGGCGGCGAGGCGGGCGCGGCGGATCTCGCTTTCGCTCTGGCCGGTGAGGGCGGCAAGGCGGGCATCGGTGAAGCCCATCATCTTGAGCGCGCGCAGGCCCGCTTCATCGGTCGGAAGGCCCGCCTGCCTCACCTGCTCTTCGGCGGCGACGATTTCGCGGATGCGGGCGAGGAACCACGGGTCGAAGCGGGTGATGGCGTGGATGTCGTCATCGCTCATGCCGTGGCGCATGGCCTGGGCGATGATGCGGATGCGGTCGGGCGACTGCACGGCGAGCGCCTTGGTGAGCGCGGCGCGGTCGGGGGCGCCGGGGATGTCGATCTCGTCAAGCCCGGTGAGGCCGTTTTCCATGCTGGCGAGCGCCTTTTGCAGGCTCTCGTGGAAGCTGCGGCCGATCGCCATGACCTCGCCCACGCTTTTCATGGCGGTGGAGAGCACCGGCTCGGCGCCGGGGAATTTCTCGAAGGCGAAACGCGGGATCTTGGTCACCACATAGTCGATCGAGGGCTCGAAGCTCGCGGGCGTGACCTTGGTGATGTCGTTATCGAGCTCATCGAGCGTGTAGCCCACGGCGAGCTTGGCCGCGACCTTGGCGATGGGAAAGCCGGTGGCCTTGGAAGCCAGCGCCGAGGAGCGCGAGACGCGCGGATTCATCTCGATCACCACCATGCGCCCGTCGGCCGGGTTGACCGCCCACTGCACGTTACTGCCGCCGGTCTCGACCCCGATTTCGCGCAGCACGTTGATCGAGTGGGTGCGCATCAACTGGTATTCCTTGTCGGTCAGCGTCAGCGCAGGCGCCACGGTCACGCTGTCGCCGGTATGCACGCCCATCGGGTCGATATTCTCGATCGAGCAGACGATGATGGCGTTGTCGGCCATGTCGCGCACCACCTCCATCTCGTATTCCTTCCAGCCGAGCAGGCTTTCGTCGATCAGGATCTGGCTCACGGGGGAGGCATCGAGCCCGGTGCGGCAGAAATGCTCGTATTCGTCGCGGTTATAGGCGACCCCGCCGCCGGTGCCCCCGAGCGTGAAGGCCGGGCGGATGATCGCGGGCAGGCCGATTTCGTCGAGCGCGGCCATGGCCTCGTCCATGCTGCTGGCGATGGCCGAGCGCGGGTTCTCGATCCCCAGCCGCTCCATCGCCTCGCGAAACAGCTTGCGGTCCTCGGCCTTTTCGATCGCCTCGCGCCGGGCGCCGATCAGCTCGACGCCGAATTTCTCGAGCACGCCCCGCTCGTCAAGCTCGAGCGCGGTGTTGAGCCCGGTCTGCCCGCCCATGGTGGGCAAGAGCGCATCCGGGCGCTCCTTCTCGATGATCCGTGCCACCACATCGGCGGTGATCGGCTCGATATAGGTGGCGTCGGCAAGCTCCGGGTCGGTCATGATGGTGGCCGGGTTCGAATTGACCAGGATCACCCGGTAGCCTTCCTCGCTGAGCGCCTTGCAGGCCTGAGCCCCGGAATAGTCGAACTCGCAGGCCTGGCCGATGATGATCGGTCCCGCGCCGATGATCATGATCGAGGAAATATCGGTTCTTTTCGGCATCACGACCCCCAAGATGCAAATTGTCGTGGGTTATAGCGAGCAGGGGGGCAGGCGCAAGGGGGGGGCGAATTTTCTGCGAAAATTCGGGCAGGACGCGGGGAGGCGAATCTTCGCGGGAATTCGCGCGAATTCGGGGGCGCGTCAGCTCAGCAGGTAGGCGCGGGTTGTCGGCATCCGGCTCTGGTCGCGCGTCAGCTGGTAGTGATGCACCACCATGCCAAGCTCGCGAAAGCCGGTTTCCGAGAGTCCCAGGTAATAGCGCCACATGCGCAGGAAGCGGTCATCGAAACGGGCGCGAATCGCCTCGCGGTGCTGTTCGAACCGGGCCCGCCAGGCGCTGAGCGTGCGCGCGTAATGGCTGCCGTGCAGCACTTCGAGATCGGCGAGGTAGAGCCCGGCACGCTCGATCGCCGGGACCACCTCGGAGACGGCGGGGATATAGCCGCCGGGGAAGATGTACTTGCGCAGCCAGGGCGAGGTGGAGCTTGGCGGGGTGGTACGGCCGATCGTATGGATCAGCGCCACCCCGTCCGGCGCCAGCAGGTCGCGCACCCGGTTGAAATAGGTGCGCATATGCGGCACGCCCACATGCTCCAGCATGCCGACGGACACGACCCGGTCGAAGGTCTCACCGACCTTTCGGTAATCCTGCAGGCGAAACTCCACCTGCCCCTCCAGCCCGGCTTCGCGGGCCCGCGCCCGCGCCAGTTCCAGCTGGCGCTCGCTGAGCGTGATCCCGGTCACCCGCGCGCCGTAATCACGCGCCAGCGTCAGCGCCATGCCGCCCCACCCGCAACCGATATCGAGCACCCGCATCCCCGGCTCCAGCAGCAGCTTGCGGGCGATAAGGTGCTTCTTGGCCGCCTGGGCCTGCTCCAGCGTCATCGCGTCGTCGGCGAAATAGGCGCAGCTGTACTGCATGTCCTTGTCCAGCATCAGCCGGTAGAAGTCATTGGACAGGTCGTAATGGTGGCGGACATTGCGCCGGGCGGCCGGGACCGGATTGAACTGTGCCACATGGCGCAGCAGCCGCGCCGGGCCACGCGCGGCCACCGACAGCCGGCCGCGCCCGTAGCGCATCACGTTGCGCCCGAGCAGGGTCAGGAAGCCTTCGAGGTCGTTCTGGGCGATGGTCAGGCGCCTGTCCATATAGGCTTCGCCCAGCCCCAGATCGGGAGCGCGGACGAGCTGGCGGATCGTGCTCCGGTCATGGATGGTGGCCGCCGCCGAAAGGCCGCGCCCGTCGCCGTAGCGCCGTGTCTCGCCCCCGGGCATGGTGATCTGCAGATCGCCCTCGCGCACCAGCCGGCGCATCAGCCTGTCCAAAAGTCGCTCCCACATGGCGGCCCCTCCCATGCGTTTTTCGTGTCTCCCCTCCGTGCGGGTTGGTGATTCCCCACTTGTTGCGAGGGCATATTAACCTTTTTCGGGGGATTCGCGCAAAAGGCGCCGGCCGGCAGGGGCGCCTTGGACTTGACTTTGCCCCCGCCAGCGGGTGTATCGGCCCGGCAAAGCCAGAAGGAAACCACGATGCACGCCTATCGCAGCCATACCTGTGCCGATCTGAGAAAATCCGACGTGGGCGAGGAGGTGCGCCTTTCGGGCTGGGTGCATAGGGTGCGCGACCATGGCGGCGTGCTGTTCATCGACCTGCGCGACCATTACGGCATCACCCAGGTGCTGGCCGACGAGGACAGCCCGGTATTCGCCGAGGTCGAGAAGCTGCGCGCCGAATGGTGCATCCGCATCGACGGGCGCGTGCTGGCGCGCGACGCGAGCCTGGTGAACCCGAAGCTGCCCACCGGCGAAATCGAGGTCTTCATCACCGATATGGAAGTGCTGGGGGCGGCGGGCGAATTGCCGCTGCAGGTATTCGGCGAGCAGGAATACCCGGAGGAAACCCGGCTCAGATACCGCTTCCTCGACCTGCGCCGCGACAAGCTGCAACAGAACATGAAGCTGCGCTCGGACGTGATCGCCAGCATGCGCAGGCGGATGTGGGAGCAGGGCTTTCGCGAGTATCAGACCCCGATCATCACCGCTTCCTCGCCGGAAGGCGCGCGCGACTTCCTGGTGCCCTCCCGCCTGCATCCGGGCAAGTTCTACGCGCTGCCGCAGGCGCCGCAGCAATTCAAGCAGCTGATGATGGTGGCGGGGTTCGACAGGTATTTCCAGATCGCGCCCTGCTTTCGCGACGAAGACCCGCGCGCCGACCGCTCGCCCACGGATTTCTACCAGCTTGACATGGAGATGAGC
>JALWJU010000549.1 GCA_026997055.1 Paracoccaceae bacterium
GAACACAGCCCATGAGCCCCGCCACCAAGCTGCCCACCGAGATGGGGCCGATCCACTTTGTAGGCATTGGCGGCATCGGCATGTCCGGCATCGCCGAAGTGCTGCTGAACCACGGCTACAGCGTGCAGGGCTCCGACCTGAAGGAAACCAAGATCACCCGCCGCCTCGCCAGCCTCGGTGCGCGCATCTTCATCGGCCAGCGCGGCGAAAATCTCGACGGCGCCGAAGTGGTGGTGATCTCGTCCGCGATCAAGCCCGGCAATCCCGAGCTCGACGAAGCCCGCCGCCGCTCCCTGCCGGTGGTGCGCCGGGCCGAGATGCTCGCCGAACTGATGCGGCTCAAGTCCAACATCGCCGTCGCCGGCACCCATGGCAAGACCACCACCACCACCCTGATCGCCGAACTGCTGGTCAAGGGCGGCATCGACCCCACCGTGATCAATGGCGGCATCATCCACGCCTACGGCTCCAATGCCCGCATGGGCGCGGGCGAGTGGATGGTGGTGGAAGCCGACGAAAGCGACGGCACCTTCAACCGCCTGCCCGCCACCATCGCCGTCGTCACCAATATCGACCCCGAGCATATGGAGCACTGGGGCAGCTTCGAGGCGCTCAAACAGGGATTTGCCGATTTCGTGCACAATATCCCCTTCTACGGCCTGGCGGTCTGCAATACCGACCACGCGGAAGTGCAGGCCCTGGTCGGGCGCATCAGCGACCGGCGCGTGACCACCTACGGCTTCAACGCCCAGGCCGATGTGCGGGCGCTGAACCTGCGCTTTGCCGGCGGTCAGGCGCATTTCGACATCGACCTTGCCGCCGAAGGAAGCCGGATCGAGGGCTGCACCCTGCCCATGCCCGGCAAGCACAATGTGTCAAACGCGCTCGCCGCCGTCGCCGTCGCCCGGCATCTGGGCATGAAGCGCGACGAGATCCGCCAGGCGCTGGCCGAATTCCAGGGCGTGAACCGCCGCTTCACCCGGGTTGCCACCATCGACGGGGTCACCATCATCGACGATTACGCCCACCACCCGGTGGAGATAAAGGCGGTGCTCTCGGCCGCCCGCCAGGCCACCGAAGGCCGCGTCATCGCCGCCCACCAGCCGCACCGATATAGTCGGCTCCATGACCTGTTCGAGGATTTCTGCACCGCCTTCAACGAGGCCGACGTGGTCGCCATCGCCCCGGTCTTTGCCGCCGGCGAACAGCCGATAAAGGGCGCCAGCCGCGACGATCTCGTCGCCGGCCTCACCAGCCACGGCCACCGCGACGCGCGCGCTATCGACGACGGCAAGGACCTGCTCGAACTGCTCAGGAGCGAAGCCCGCCCGGGCGACCTGCTGGTCTGCCTCGGCGCCGGCTCGATCAGCGCCTGGGCCAACGAGCTTCCGGCCCGGGCGGGCGGCAAAGGCTGAGCGCGTCCCCACGGCCGGGCGCATCCCTCGCAGAATGCGCCCGGCCCGCCGTCACCACGTCACGCCATCACGGCCGCCACGGAAACGGAATCGGCGAAGGCAGAGGCACCGGCCGCGGCCACGCATTGTCGGGAATGTTGTAACGCGGGCGGCTCCGCGCCGCGGCAATCGCATCGTTGATATCGGCCGCGCTCAGGGTCCTCTGGTTGTTGCCCTGGTTGCAATCGTCATTCCGCGGATTGCCGTCGATGTAGATATCCGGGTCATAGCTCAGCAGCGCCGTCACCGAAGGGGTGAATTCGCCGCCAGGGGCGCGCAGCCGGGCGGTGAGCGAAAACGACGCGCCGGAAGCGAGCCGGGCGAAACGCTGGCGCAGGATCGTGTTGCGCGTGGAATTGCCGGTAAAGACCAGTACCGACTGCTGGTTCGGGTTCGACACGAAATCCCCCGCGCCACGGTTATGCACGGTGATGCGGATGCCGACGACGGCCTGGCCGCCCTCGAAGCTCACACCGCTGATGCGCATCGAGGTAATTGCCGGGTCGGGGCAGGGGCCGGCCATGGCGGCGGAACCGGCGACAGAAGCGGAAAACGCCACGCCCAGCGCGAGAAGCGCCCGGCGCAGGCTGCGTGCGGAAGAGGACTTGAAAGACATTCTGATTCTCCTGTGTTGCTGTTTCTCCTGTGCTGGAGTGTTTCGGTTGCCTGCGGGCGCTCCGGGGCCGGACAGGGAGAAGGGAGGAGGAAGGGACATGCCCCGGAGCACCTGCAGCCCGACCATGCCCGATGCCGCCCTGTCAGGCAAAAACAGCCGCCCGTTATCGGATAACAGCCCCGCCGCAGACCGGCTTCCCGCCCCTGATCCTTGCCCCATGGCTGCCCCACCAC
>JALWJU010000550.1 GCA_026997055.1 Paracoccaceae bacterium
CCTGGCGCTGTCATCCGAGGCAAGCCTGCTGAGCCATGACGGCAACGGCCACCAGCTCAAGATCAACAAGGCAACCTCAACCGATACGGCCTCCCTTCTGTATCAGTCGAACTGGACCGGCCACGCCGAGATGGGCCTTACCGGCGACAATGATTTCCACATCAAGGTATCGCCGGATGGCACCACCTGGAAAAATGCGCTCGAAGTACGCGCCTCCGACGGAACGGTTCGTGGCGATGCGGTGCAGGCCGGCAACCTTGACACCACGACCGGGCGCCTGTTGCGGATGACGACAGATCGCGGGCCCTTCGACCTGGGCTCGAGCCGCCCCACGATCCTGAGCGGAAGCCTGAATGACGTGCAAAACGGCGGGGTCAACCGGTTTCTCTGCTGGAATACCGGCGCAACCGATGTGCCATGGAACTATGGCGTCGGGATGCAGTTCATGGCCTTTGACACCACCGGCAATCAGCTTGCGTTTCGTCGCGGCGGAGCTCCGGCCATGGCCTTTCGGGCGACCGTTACCTCTGCACCTACCTTTTCGGAATGGTTCGAGGTATTTCACACCGGAAATGCGGTCGGCACGGTTCACGCAACACCGGGAATCGGTTCGTCGATCATGGAGCGCGGATCGAATGCCAATGGCGAATATGTGCGCCTCATTGACGGGACCCAGATCTGCACCCACAGCGTGACGATTGCCGATGTGAATACGGCCGACGGCGCCGGCTTTCGCAACACGACCGGCGTCACCTGGACATTTCCGGCCAATTTCGCCGGCGGCACCCTGCCCAGCCTGAGCGGGTCGGTCAACGATGCCGGTCATGTCTGGCCGACATTTTACTGTAACAGCGCCAGCATGGCGACCATCCACGCGAAATCGTTCACGGCTCACGCCGGAGCGGTTACCGCCCATGTCACGGCCATTGGCCGCTGGTTCTGAAGCACTTCGCCCCGGGGCCGAAACAGCCCCGAACCGAAGCCTTGAAACCCTTTGATATCATGTGCGTTTCGCAACAGTCCCGATCCGGTATCAGCGAAACGCCCCACCCCGAGGATACAGAATGATCATCAATCTTTCCCCCATGCGTCGCGACGCACCCTTTGAGGTCTCCGTCAGTGGAGACATCCTGAGCATTGACGGAGAGGCTTTCGATTTCTCGGCCATAGGGGAGGGCGAAACGCTGTTGCAGCAGGATGCCGGCTGCCCGTGGCTGGCCGGTGACGTAACTCGCTCTGGCGGTGAAATCATCCTCACCCTGATTCTGCCACACGGGCCCAACGCCCCTGCGGAAACCCTGTTTCCCACCGCCATTTCGGTTACCGCCGACGGCCCCGTCACACTGCCGGCCTTTGACATGCCGGTTATCGAAGAAAACCCGGACGCACCGCCGCCGGAGTGAAAATCGACTTCCGCCTCCCCGGCTGGTGATATCCCGACGCGTGAGATTCGGGCTTCAACAGGATATCGGAATGGGATATCTTTTCGGCACACATTTCACCGGATAACACCAACCGAAGGAGCAATAAATATGATCAAAGCCATTCTGACAACCGGAAAGCGTGTGTATGTGCCTCTTTCGCGCGTCATCTCCATCTCCGAAGATGACGAAGGGAGGCTGACCATGAGCAATCTCAACGCCAATGGCGAGGTGTCCTGGCGCGAAATCGAGTCCTTCGAGGTCCTCTCGCCCGGGCGCAAGCAATCCTGATGCGTTTGCAACAATCCGGCCCGGAGTTTTGCAAGGGGGCATGATCTGAAATATCTCGCAGCGCTTTGACCTGGCACGTCCCCGGGCTTCAGGTCGGAGCGTTCGGGCTCGATCAGCCCGCGCCCGCAGGGGCGCGGGTATTTTGTCCGGGAAGCATTATCCGCATCCGTTACATGGTCTGATCGTAGTCACCCACTTCCGGCTCGGTGCGTATCACCGCATCCAGATCGGCAAATATCGCCCTGAGTTCCTCTTCGCTCTCCGGGCTTTCGCACACCACCACCAGATTCGGCGTATTGCTTGACGCGCGCACCAGCCCCCAGCCCCCATTTTCCAGCATTACCCGGGCACCGTTTACCGTTACCACCTCGGTGATCTTCTGTCCGCCAAGGCTGCCGCCCTCGGCTCCCAGCTTCTCGAGCTTTTCCACCAGCCGCGCCAGCACCTCGTATTTCACCCCATCGGCACAATAGGGCGACATGGTGGGGCTGGAGAACGTCCGCGGCAGGGCCTTGTAGAGATCCGACATCTTCCTGTCCGGGTGGCGGTCCATCATCTTGCAGATCTCTACCGCCACGCGCAGGCCGCAATCATAGCCGCGCCCGACCGGCCCGGCGAGGAAATAGTGCCCCGATTTCTCGAACCCGGCCAGCGCGCCGATCTCCTTGACCCGACGCTTCATGTGGCTGTGGCCGGTCTTCCAGTAATCCGCCTTTGCGCCCAGCGCCTTCAGCTCCGGGTCAGAGGCGAAAAGCCCGGTGCTCTTCACGTCGGCGACAAAGGTCGCGCCCGGATGCAGGCGGGCGAAGTCGCGGGCCAGGATCACGCCCATCTTGTCGGCAAATATTTCCTCGCCTTCGTCATCCACCACCCCGCAGCGGTCGCCATCGCCGTCGAAGCCCATGGCCAGATCGGCGCCCGAGGCGCGCACCGCCGCCGCCATATCATGCAGCATGTGCATGTCTTCGGGGTTCGGGTTGTAATTGGGGAAGGTGTAGTCAAGCTCGGTGTGAAGCGGCACCACCTCCACCCCCATCCGCTCGAAAAGCTCAGGCGCAAAGGCGCTTGCGGTGCCGTTGCCGGTAGCGCAGACCACCTTGAGAGGGCGGGACATGCGGAAATCGCCCACGAGGTCATCGAGATAGGCCTCGCGCACCCCGTCCACGAATTCGTAACCGCCACCGGGGCGCGGCTCGCCCTCGCCAGCGAGCACGATATCGCGCAGCTCGGCCATTTCGTCCGGGCCGTGGGTCAGCGGGCGCTCGAAGCCCATCTTGACCCCGGTCCAGCCATTGGGGTTGTGGCTCGCCGTCACCATCGCCACCGCCGGCGTATCAAGGTGGAACTGGGCGAAATAGGCCATGGGGCTGAGCGCCGGGCCGATATCCTTCACCCGCACGCCAGCCTGCATGAGGCCGAGGATCAGGGCGTTTTTCACGCTGAGCGAATAATCTCGGTAGTCGTTGCCCACGGCAATCACGGGCTCGATCCCGCGCCGGTGCATCTGGGCGCCGAGGCCAAGGCCGAGGGCGGTAATGCCGGGCAGGTTGATCTCGCCGGGAAACTGCCAGCGCGCATCGTATTCGCGAAAGCCGGTGGGCGTGATCATCGCATCACGCAAAAAGCTCCAGGTGTTTTCGGAAACTTCGGTCAGGGGTTTGCCCATTTTACTGCTCCTCGCACTGACAGCGCCTTTGCGGCTTGTCACTCCGGTGTAGTGCCAACGTATCGGCGGATCAACTCCGTCGCCGGCGAAGATAAACATAGAGCGCGCCTTCGCCGCCATGTTTGCGGCTGGCCTCGGTGATCTGCAGCACGGCCGGCATGGTGTGGAGCCAGTGCGGAACCTGCCGGCGCAGCACGCCGGGCTGCGAATGAAAGAGACCGTCATCCCGACAACTGCGCCCCTTGCCGGTAATCACCAGCACCAGGCGCAATCCCCGCCGGGCGCTGGTCTCGATAAAGCCGGCAAGCCGTGGATGTGCCTGCTCCAGCGTATGGCCGTGCAGGTCGAGCCGGGCTTCGGGGGCGAGCTTGCCACCTTTCATCTTGCGAAAGGTCTTGTGATCCATGGCAAGGCGCGCCGGTTTGTCTGCCGGCACGGGGGCTGTGCTCATTGCCTTTTCCCCGATGCGAAAGGCCGGAACAGAGCATGGTTTGGCTGGATCAGAGACTTTTTTCGCCATTTTCCCGGCAGGTCTCCTTTCCGAAGCCGCGGTCTTGCTCATCGGGTGAAGGCGCTCGGTCTGTCGGGCGACCCGCTCCCACAGGGCACGCTCTTCGGGGCTGAGGTGGCGGGGCTTGCGCATTTCTCAGCCCTCCGGCGCCAGCGCATAGGCACGCTGGATCGGCAGCAGGACGACCATGCGCCCGGGATCGCTGATCCGCGCGGCCCGGCGACCGGCTTCCTCTCCGGTACCCATGAAGATATCGGCACGCTGAGCGCCTTTGATCCGCGAGCCGGTATCCTGGGCGATCATCAGCCGCCTGAGTGGCTCCGCACCGTCCTTTTCGAGCCAGACCGGCGCACCGAGCGGCACATATTCGGGATCGACGGCCAGCGAGCGCAGGGGAGTAATCGACCGATTCATGGCGCCGAGCGGTCCGGCACCGGCCGGCACCCGATCAATCACACGAAAAAACACATAATTCGGATTGCTCAGGAGCAGCTCGGCCCCCTCGACCGGGTTGCGCCGGACCCAGGCGCCGATTACCGCGGCCGAAACCTGATGTCGGGTGTAGATGCCCCGGCGCACCAGCGTATCGCCCAGCGAGCGAAAGCGATGACCGTTCGACCCCGCATATCCGAGCCGGATCTCGCTGCCATCGCGCAGGCGAATCCGCCCTGATCCCTGGATCTGCATGAATTGCAGCGCCACCGGATCATCCACCCAGGCGATTTCCAGCCCGTCAAGCGCACCGCTTTCGAAAATCTCGCGCCGGGTCAGCCAGGCCTCTCCCCGCCGCAGACCGGGCGGACGGGAATGCACCGGATACCGATACTTCCCGCCCCGGCGTTGCGCACCATTCAGCACCGGCTCGAAATAGGCGGTGAACAGGGGCTCTCTGTCATCTTCGATCAGCACCGGCACGAAAAACAGCTCGAAAAAGGTCCGTGCATTCTCCTGCTCTTCGGCCAGCTTGCAGATCGGGCGCCATTCCGGATCGTTCAGCGCCGCGCAGGTCGTGAGGAATACCGCCAGCGCCTCGGCGTGATCGTCCTGCTCCCAGCCATGCAGATCATAAAAGGACAGGATGGTGACGCTTGCATCGTCGATTCCCGCCCGAGCCCCACACCCGACCAGAAGCGCCGTGGCCAGGATCGCGGCGCGCAGCACGGATCAGCCCCCGGTGGCGACGAGCTGCCAGTTTGGATCATCCGAGCCCATGATTCGGGCGAAGGTCCAGACATCCTTCTGGCGCTTGACCTCGTTCGGGTTGCCTTCGACGATCTCGCCGGCCTTGTCGCGCACTACCGAGGTCAGTTCGCCGACGAAGCGTACCGTCAGTTCCGCCTCGCGCGTCTCGGGGTCGAACTCGGCATCCACCAGCTTCAGTTCGCGCAGGCCGATGAACTTCGCCTCAACCGTCAGCCCCTGCTTCTCACGCGCCTCCACCGCGGCAGCAAAGCTTTCGTACACTTCCTGCGAGAGAAAGGGTCTGATCCGGTCAAGCTCCCCCGCCTCGAAGGCCATCAGGATCATCTCGTAAGCCCCCCGTGCCCCGGCGAGAAAATCGCTGACGGTAAATCTCTCATCCACCGCCTTCATCTGGGCCAGGGCCCTGGCTGCGGGGCTTTCGGCAGGCACATGATCCACGATATCCGCATCCGGCCCGCCCTCGATCACCTTGAGATGCCCGCTATCGGCAACCTGGCGCGCCGATCTTTCGGCAATCACCGGCTTTTCGAAACCTTCGCGCGTGCCCAGCACGCTCCTGAGCTTCAGGATCAGGAAAATCGCTATGCCGGCAAGCACCAGAAGCTGAAGAAGGGGGGAATTCATGTGACCTCTGTACCTCGTTTCAGGCGCGGGATGGAAAAGTGCGCAACAGGCACATATGTAAAGGAGGGGCGTTATCAAGTCCACGCCCGCAATGAGCAGGGGATGCCATGTGGCTTTTTGCGCTTTTCGTCGCGGTTCCGATCATCGAGATCGGCCTTTTCATCCAGATCGGAGGAGCGATCGGGCTCTGGCCCACTCTGGCAATTGTCGTCATCACCGCCATTGCCGGCACCGCGATGATACGGGTGCAGGGGGCCGGCGCCCTGCAGGATCTGCAACGGAGCTTCAATGCGCTCGAAGACCCGAGTGAGCCCCTGGCCCACGGAGCGATGATCCTGTTTTCCGGCGCATTGCTGCTGACTCCCGGATTTTTTACCGACTCCATCGGTTTTCTGCTGCTGTTTCCTCCCGTTCGCCGGGCAGTCTTCCGCTATCTGCGCGGCAAGGTGCATATCGCCACCTTCACCGCCGCCCGGATGCGCCCCGAAGACGGGCCACGCTGCGGGGTCCGCGAGACCTGGGACACGGGCGAGATCATCGACGCCGAATTTACCGAAGTCGGCCCCGGCAAAGACCCTGCTCACCCGCCCTCGGACCTTACCCGCCATTGAGGCCCGCGCGCGGCTCTGCTAAGCACGGCGCGAAGCACATGTTACAGGAGTTTTCCCATGGCCGATGAAGCCGCCCCCAACGAAAACGGCGCCGCTGCCGGCGCCCCGGCGCAGCCCAGGATGAGCGTTCTGGGCCAGTTCATCCGCGATCTTTCCTTTGAAAACGCGCTGGTGCAGAAGGGAGTCGAAGGCGAGGTCAAGCCTGCGATCAATGTCGAGGTGGCGCTGGACGCCAAGAAGCGCAATACCGAGCACCAGTTCGAGGTGATCACCAAGTTCAAGATCAGCTCGAAGAACCAGGAAGGCGGCGAGCCTCTGTTCCTGCTGGAGCTCGAATATGGCGGCATCTTTCATGTGGAAAACGTGCCGGAAGAGCAGTTGCATCCCTTCCTGATGATCGAATGCCCGCGGATGCTCTTCCCCTTCGTACGCCGTATCGTCTCCGACATTACCCGCGACGGGGGCTTTCCGCCGCTCAATCTCGACACGGTGGACTTTCTCGCCCTCTACCGGCAGGAAATCGCCCGGCGTGCCGCCGCGGGGGAGGGGGGCCAGGCGCCCGCTAGCTGAATTTGCGCCACAGGGCATCCTCACCCAGGGTTTCGACAAAGGCCGCATGCGCCTCGGCCTCTGCAGGGGTCAGGCGCGGCGGCAGCTTCTTCGTTCGTGGCGCGGGGCGCCAGTCGTCGTCCGTGCTGACGGCATCCGCCGCCACCCGGCGCTCGCCCAGCACCAGGCCGGGCTGGCGACCGCCGATCAGCTCCAGATAAACCTCGGCCAGTATCTCGCTGTCGAGAAGGGCGCCGTGCAGGGTGCGGCTCGAATTGTCGATACCGAAGCGCCGGCACAGGGCGTCGAGCGATGCCGGAGCGCCGGGGAATTTCTTGCGCGCAAGCGCCAGCGTGTCCAGCGCCCGCTCCCAGGGCAGAGGCGCAAACCCGGCCCATTTCAGCTCGGCATTGAGAAATTTCATGTCAAAGGCCGCATTGTGGATTACCAGGCGCGAATCACCGATGAAGTCCACGAATTCCCGGGCAACAGCCGCAAATACCGGCTTGTCCGCGAGAAAATCATCGCTCAGGCCATGCACCTCGAAGGCCTCCTGCGGCATGGTGCGCTCCGGGTTGATATACTGGTGATAGGTGCGCCCGGTGGGCATGTGATTGAGAAGCTCCACTGCGCCGATCTCCACGATCCGGTCCCCGCTATCCGGGTCGAGCCCGGTAGTCTCCGTATCCAGTACGATCTCACGCATTTTCCCGTATGCCTCTCAAGAGTTCCCGCACCGCGTGCCGGGTCGATTCCATGTCTGTTGTCTCAATCACCAGATCGGCGCGGGCGCGCTTCTCGCTATCCGGCATCTGCCTGGCCAATATAGTCTCTAAAGTAGCCCGATCCATGGTCCCCCGCGCCAGAATCCGCTCCTTCTGAACCTTTTCCGGCACCGAAACGACCAGCACCATGTCCACCAGCCTGTCGGCTCCGGATTCCAGCAGAAGCGGGAAGTCAAGCACGGCGATATCAGTCTCTAATCCGGCCAGAAAAGTCTCTCTGTCTTCTGCGAGCAACGGGTGCACCACGGCTTCCAGCCGGGCAAGGGCACCGGGATCACCGGCAATCACCCGCTTCAGCCTGGCGCGGTCCACGGCACCATCCACCAGCGCGTCAGGATATATCCGGCCAATGGGGGCCACGGCAGCACCACCCCTTTCATACATGCGGTGGACAGCGGCATCCGCATCCCATACCGGGATCCCCTCGTCACGAAACATCTGCGCGGTGGTGCTCTTGCCCATGCCCATGGAGCCGGTGAGCCCGATCAGGAAGGGTCGGCCGCTCACGAATCCAGCACCGCCGCGCGGGCCGCTTCGTCCACCGGCGGGCGCTTGCCAAACCAGCGCTCAAAGCCCGGCGTGGCCTGGTGCAGCAGCATCCCCAGCCCGTCCACGGTAATGCAGCCCATCTGCGCCGCGGTTTCGAGGAACTGTGTGATAAGCGGCGCATAGACCAGATCGGTCACTACCGTCCCGGGGCTGAGCCCGTCCAGCGGTACACGAAATGCGGGCTTTCCGACCATGCCCAGCGAGGTTGTATTGACCACGGTCGCGGCGCCTTCGAGCATGTTGCCGGCCTGTACCCAGTCATAGACGACAAGCCTGGAGCCGAAATCGGCGCGCAGCGCATCGGCGCGGGTACGGGTGCGGTTCGATATGCGGATTTCGCGTACACCCACTTCGAGCAGGGACGCCACCACGGCCCGCGCCGCTCCCCCGGCACCAAAGACCGCTGCAGGCCCGGCGACAGGGTTCCAGCCCGGTGCACCGTGACGGAGGTTTTCGATAAATCCGTAGCCGTCGGTATTGTCCGCATGGATCTTGCCGTCCTTACGAAAGATCAGCGTATTGGCGGCACCGATCAGGGCTGCCCGGTCCGTAACCAGATCGGCGAGCTCCAGCACATATTCCTTGTGCGGAATCGTCACATTCACGCCGACGAATCCGGCCTTCGGCAGGGTCTGCAGCACGGATTTCAGATCGTTGCGCTCCACCCGCATTGGTATGTAATGGCCAGGCAGGCCGAGCGTCTTCAGCCAATGGGCATGAAGCAGCGGGGATTTGCTATGGGCGATCGGATGCCCAATCACACCGGCTAGGGGGATTCTTGCTTCCTCGCTCATCACTCTATCTCTCCCTGATCCCGTAAATATGTCAGGAGTTCGATCAGGGGCAAACCCAACACATGAAAATAATCCCCTTCCACGGAAGAAAACAGCCGCACACCCTCTTCTTCGAGCTTGTAGCAGCCGACCGCATGGCGGATGGAGTGCCAGTTTCGCTCAAGGTAGCTGTCAATATACCTGTCCGAAAGCGTATGCATCCGCATCTTTACCTTGCCGACATGGTGCCACAGGCGACTTTTCCCACGATATAGCGCAGCAGCGGAAAACAGCATGTGGTCCTTGCCGGAAAGGGCGCGCAGCTGGGTCCGGGCATGGGTCTTGTCCCGGGGCTTGGTCAGTATTTCCCGACCCAGCGCCGCTATCTGATCACAGCCCAGAACCAGCGCGCCGGGACGGGATCCGGCCACTTCTCCGGCCTTGGCGAAAGCGAGAGCTTCGGCAATCTGTGCCGGATCTGCACCGCTCTTCTCCAGTCTGCCCTGAATGGCGCGCTCGTCCACGACCGCAGGGATCACCTCGATATCAAGCCCTGCCGAGCGCAAAAGTCTGGCTCGGATTTTCGAACCGGAAGCCAGAACGAGAGGCTGTTTCATGTATGTACCTGTGGAAAATTCGTGTTTGTTCCGGTGTGCGACAGGGTGCGAAAGAGACGGGATGTCATTCTTTCACAGATCCGGACGATTTTACAGATCTCCGGGAGCTTTTGTCCTCTGTTGACAAAAGTATCGGTTTCACGCGATTTTTTCGGGATAACATCCTTCCAGAATCCATCCACAGAGTTTACCATGTGTAATACATTGAAAAATAAAATTTTTTATGTTTTTCCCCTGTTATGGAAAAGTTTTTTCAACGAGTTATGATGTGGGTATCTCTCAGGATGGTTTACCAATCCACACTATCCACACGATCTGAATCAACCACATTTTCTTCTTCTTTCTTTTTCTTTATCAGGAAG
>JALWJU010000551.1 GCA_026997055.1 Paracoccaceae bacterium
GCTCGGGGGCCGGGCGCGGCGGCGGGGCGGAGGCCGCTTCAGGTGCCGGCGGCGAAGGCTCGGGCGCGCTCAGGGCGGCAAGCTGGGCCTCGCTCACCAGCGATACCTGCGCCACCTCCAGGCGTTCGGGCGCCTTCTCGGGCACCAGGAAGCCGCCGAACAGGAGCCACAGGATCAGCGCCGCGTGGGCGATGCCCGATATGACGATGCCGGTCTTCATCCGCCGCGCATCTCCCTTCCGGCTACTGCTCCGCCCCGTCCGACCCCGCCCCGTCCAGCCTCGGCCCGTCGCTATCGGTCACCAGGCCGATATCGGAAAACCCGGCGGCATTGAGCGCCCCGAGCAGCTGGGCAAACGCCTCGTAGCGCACGGCCCCGTCGGCACGCAGGAAGATCTTGTCGTCGCTGCGCTCGGCGGCAATGGCCCTGAGGCGGGGGATCAGTTCCTCGCGCCCGATCTCGGTCTTCTGCAGCACCAGGCGCCCGTCGGCGGTGAGCGTGATGGTGAGCGGCTCCTCCTCCACCGCCGGCAGCGCGCCGGCCGCCGTTTTCGGCAAGCGCACCGGCACCCCCACGGTCATCAGCGGCGCCGCCACCATGAAGATGATCAAGAGCACCAGCATCACGTCCACGAAGGGGGTGATGTTGATCTCGGCCATCAGCCGGCGGTGCTTGCCGCGCCGGCGCCCGCGCCGCGCCCGGCGCACATTGCCCCCGCCGCCGCTGCCGCTGCCTCCGCCCTGCACCGCGCCCGCCATGTCAGGCGTCCAGCTGGCGGCTGAGGATGGTGGAGAACTCGTCGGCAAAGGCCTCCCATATCGCCGCGATATGGTCGCTGTCGGCCGAGAGCTTGTTGTAGAAGATCAGCGCCGGGATCGCCGCCAGCAGCCCGAGCCCGGTGGCCATCAGCGCCTCGGCGATGCCCGGAGCGACCACGGCGAGGTTGGTATTCTGGCTCTGGGCGATCTCCATGAAGGCGTTCATGATCCCCCAGACGGTGCCGAACAGGCCGATGAAGGGCGCGGTGGCGGCAACGGTCGCAAGGAAGCTCAGCCCCTTGTTGAGCTTCTCGGCCTGGCGGGCGATGGCCACGTCCATGGCCCGGTCGATGCGCGCCAGGGCGCCGGAGATCAGCCCGCCATCCTCGCGGTGGGATCGGTGCCATTCCAGCATCCCCGCGGCAAAGACCTGCTCGGCCGCGCCCTCCGGCGCCGGGCCGATCTGGGCATAGAGCCCATCGAGCGGCTCGCCCGACCAGAAGGCCCGGTCGAAGGCGGCCGTGGCCCTGAGCGTGCGGCGGTACTGGATCAGCTTGGTAATCACGATCGCCCAGGACCAGAAGGAAGCGACGATCAGCAGGATCATCACCAGCTTGACCACCAGGGTTGCGCGCATGAACAGGGCGAGAAACGAGAAGTCGATCTCGGTCGCCAGAGCGAGAGTTTGGGTTTCCATCTGACCGCCTTTGCTGCCTCTTGCTGTCTCTTGCTGCCTCCGGGTCCCCGCCTCTGCGGGCCGGGTTGATTGCCCGGGACCCTAGCCGATTTTCACGACAATTGCCAAGCAAAGCACGCCAGAGGCGGGGATTTGCCGAAATGGAGAAGGATATGGCGGATTTTCGCGCAGTTCCCTGCACGCGCGCCCTCCGCTTCGCGCCATCTTCGCGCCATCTTCGCGCCATCCCTGCCCGCGGCGGGGCACGGCCCGCCCCTCGCGGCAGCCGGGCGGTCGGCCCGTCCCGTCCCGTCGCCGCCGCCATCCCCGGTCATCCCGTCAGGCCTGCCCGACCTCCGGCAGGCCCGCCGGCAGGCGCACCACCCGACCGGCCCGGTCCATGCAGGTCGCGGTGACACGACTGTCAAACAGCACCTCCTCGCCGCGCATCACCTTCTGGCGAAACACCATGCGCACCCGGCTGAGCCTTTCCAGCGTGGTCACCACCTCGAGCCGGTCGTCAAAGCGCGCGGGCCTCAGGTAATCGGCCTCCACCCGGCTGACCACGAAAACCACGCCCGCCTCGCGCATGGCATTCTGGTCCACCCCGGCCTCGCGTACCCAGTCGGAGCGCGCCCGCTCGATATAGCGCAGGTAGTTGGCATAATAGACGATACCGGCCATGTCGGTATCCTCGTAAAAGACACGGATCGGGAAGATGTGACTCATGGGGCCTCCGGGCTTTTGCGCCAGCTTAGCGCCTGCCTTTCGCCTCTGCCAGCCCCGCCCGGCCGCCGCCAGGCACCGGTCGGGCCGGAATGGCCCCGAAGCCCCAAGATCCTCGCCGGTGATCCTGCCCCGTGAAG
>JALWJU010000552.1 GCA_026997055.1 Paracoccaceae bacterium
TTCCGCTGGGTGACCACGGTCAAGACCGGGCTCGAGGACCGCCGCTACCTGCAATTCTTCGTCGAGGGCTCCGAATACAAGCTCTTCGGCATGACCTTCAACACCCACCTGTTCGGGGTGGACAAGGGGCAGATCCATCTCTTCGGCACCGACTCCACCGGCAAGGACATCTTCTCGCGCACCTTCGCCGCCATCAATACCTCCATGGCCGTGGGCACGATCGGCGTCTTCATCGCCTTCATCCTGGCGCTGATCATCGGCGGGGTGTCGGGCTATTACGGCGGCTGGATCGACTCGGTCCTGCAGATGCTCACCGACACGATCCGAACCGTGCCGGCGATCCCGCTGTTCATGGCGCTGGCGGCCTTCATCCCCGATACCTGGTCGGCGGAGATGCGCTTCTTCTTCATCTCCATCATCCTCGGCTTCATCGGCTGGCCGACGCTGGCGCGGCGCGTGCGCACCCATCTTCTGACCGAGCGCAACCAGGAATACGTGCTCGCCGCCCAGCTCTGCGGCGCTTCCTCCAGCCATATCATCCGCCGCCACCTGCTGCCGAGCTTCACCAGCTACATCATCGTCGATCTTGTGATCTCCTTTCCCTACATGGTGCTGAGCGAAACCGCGCTCTCCTTCATCGGGCTGGGGCTCAAGGATCCGGTGAACAGCCTCGGGGTGATGCTGCAGAACGTGACCAGCGCCGACGTGCTCCTGAACTACCAGTGGTATTTCATCCCGGTGATCTTCTTCATCGTGCTGGTGCTGGCCTTCGTCTTCGTCGGAGACGGGCTGCGCGACGCCGCCGACCCCTATTCGGATAGCAGGAAATGACGCGACTTCTGGACGTAGAAAACCTCACCCTCCAGTTCGATACCGACGAGGGGCGGATCACCGCGGTGGACGACGTGTCCTTCAGCCTCGAAGCGGGCGAGGTGATGGGGCTGGTGGGCGAATCGGGCTCGGGCAAGTCGGTCACCGCCAAGTCGCTGATGCGGCTCAATGCCTCGAACGCCCATTACGCGGACGAAACCCGCATCACCCTGCATCTCGAAGACGGGCCGGTGGACGTGATGGCGCTCAGGGGCGCGCGCGAGCTTCAGGTGGTGCGCGGGGGCGCGATCTCGATGATCTTTCAGGAGCCCATGGCAAGCTTCGCACCGGCAATCACCATCGGCGACCAGATGGTGGAGCAGCTCCTGATCCATACCGGCATGTCCAAGGCCCGGGCGCGCGAAGTCTCCATCGAGATGCTCGAGCGCGTGGGCATCGCCGATGCGGCGCAGCGCTTCGGCCAGTATGCGTTCGAGCTTTCCGGGGGCATGCGCCAGCGGGCGATGATCGCCATGGCGCTTTCGACCAGGCCGAAGCTGCTGATCGCCGACGAGCCCACCACGGCGCTCGACGTGACCATCCAGGCCCAGGTGATCGACCTGATGAAGGACCTCGTCAAGGAATTTCACATGGGCATCATCTTCATCACCCACGATCTCGGCGTCATCGCCCAGACCGCCGACAAGGTGGCGGTGATGTATCTCGGCCGCCTGATCGAACAGGGGCCGGTGCGCGAGGTGATCCGCAATCCGGGCCACCCCTATACGCGCGGGCTGATCGCGGCGCTCCCGGATCTCGAAGACCTTGACAAGCCGCTGACGCCCGTGCCCGGCGACATCCCCTCGCCGCTCGAGCGGCCCACGGGCTGCGTCTTTCACACCCGCTGCACGGAAAAGGTCGGCGATATCTGCGCGCGCGAAGTGCCGCAATTTACCGATGTGACCGCCGGCCACCGCGCTGCCTGCCATATCTACGGCCAGCAGGGAGGGGGCAGATGAGCGACGATATCCTGATCCGGGCCCGCGACCTGAGCGTGCATTTCCCGCTCGCGCGCACCAGCCTGTTCGGCCCGCGCCCGGTGGTGAAGGCGGTGGAGGGGGTGAATCTCGACATCGCGCGCGGCAGCTTCTTCGGCCTTGTGGGCGAGAGCGGCTCGGGCAAGACCACGCTCGGGCGCGCCTGCCTCAAGGCGGTGCCGATCAGCCGCGGCACGGTGCGCTACGAGGATGGTGACGTCTCCTGGGAGCTTACCGAGATCGGCAAGGAAGAGATCCGCGAATACCGCAAGCGCTCGCAGCTGATCTTTCAGGACCCATACGCGGCGCTCAGCCCGCGCATGACCGTGCGCGACATCATCGCCGAGCCGCTCGAGGTGATGGGGCTCACGAAAAGCCGCGAGGAGACCGACGAGCGCGTGCGCGAAATCGCCGCCAAGTGCCGGCTCAATCTGGAGCACCTGCGCCGCTT
>JALWJU010000553.1 GCA_026997055.1 Paracoccaceae bacterium
GCCTGGATGGGCGAGCTGCACCGGCCCGATATCGGCATCCTCGCCGCCGGGGGCCATTTCACCATGGACATGCGGCGCGCGGCATGGGCGGCGAAAAAGTACTTCGATTTCAAGTTGGTGATCCCCTGCCATTACCGCACCTTCCCGATCCTCGCGCAGTCGGCCGAAGAGCTGGTGGCGGCGCTCCCCGGGGTAGATGTGCGCGAACCGCAGGTGCTGGAGGCGATCGAGGTCTGAGCGCCCTTTCCCCCGGTGCCGTTTCCCGCTAGGCAGGGCGCATGAAGATACTCTTTCTCGGCGATATCGTCGGGCGCGCAGGACGCCGGGCCGTGACCGAGCGCCTCGAGGCGCTGCGCGAGGCGTGGAAGCTCGATTTCGTCATTGCCAACGGCGAAAACGCCACCAACGGCATGGGGCTCAGCGCCGCCCATGCCCGGGCGCTGCTGGCGGCGGGCGTGGACGTGCTGACGCTGGGCGACCACGCCTTCGACCAGCGCGACATGCTCACGTTTTGCGAACAGGAATCGCGCATCATCCGGCCGCTGAACTTCGCCAGGAGCGCGCCGGGGCGCGGCGCGCGGCTGTTTTCGGATCAGCGCGGGCGCAAGGTGCTGGTGGCGCAGGTGCTGGGCAACGTGTTCATGAAGCGCGCCTTCGACGACCCCTTTGCCGCCATTGATGCGGTGCTGAAGGCGCATCCGCTGGGCGGGCAGGCGCAGGCGGTGGTGGTGGACATCCATTGCGAGGCGACCAGCGAGAAGATGGCGATGGGCCATTTCTGCGATGGCCGCGCAAGCCTGGTCGTCGGCACGCATACCCATATCCCCACGGCGGATGCGGCGATCCTGCCCGGCGGCACCGGCTTTCAGGCCGATGCGGGCATGTGCGGGGATTACGATTCGGTGATCGGCATGGACAAGGCCGAGCCCATGCGCCGCTTCGTCACCGGCATGGCCAAGGGGCGCTTTCAGCCGGCAAATGGCGAGGCGACGCTTTCGGGCGTCTATGTGGAGACCGACGAGCGCACCGGCAGGGCAACGCGCATCGAGATGGTGCGCCAGGGCGGGCGGCTCTCTCAGGCCGGGCCATGACGGCTCACCGCGAGCGCCTGTGGCTCACCGCGCTGCTGGTGCTGCTGGGGGCGGGCTGGGGGCTCACGCAGCCGCTGTCGAAGATCGCCATCTCCACCGGCCACGGCCCCTTTGGCCTGATCTTCTGGCAGCTCGTCATCGGCGCGCTGGTGCTGGGCGCGGTCCAGGTGCTGCGCCGCCGCCCCCTTCCCCGCTCGCGCACGGCCCTGCTGTGGTATCTGGCAATGGCGCTGGTGGGCACGCTCATTCCCAACACCACCATGTATCTCTCCATGGCGCATCTGCCCGCGGGAATCATGTCGCTGATATTGTCGCTGATCCCGCTGATGGCCTTTCCGGTGGCGCTTGCTCTGGGCACCGACAGCTTCGCGCCCCTGCGCCTCCTGGGGCTGTTGGCCGGGCTTGCCGGGGTGGCGCTGCTGCTCAGGCCCGGCGCCCTGCCCGCCGGCGCGCTTGCCTTCCTGCCACTGGCGCTGGTGGCGCCCTTCATGTATGCGCTCGAGGCCAACATGGTCGCCCGCTGGGGCGCGGGCGGACCGGAGCCGGTGGCGCTCCTGCTCGGGGCTTCGCTGGCCGGCGCGGGGCTGGCGCTGCCGCTGGCGCTCGCCTCGGGGCAGTGGATCGACCCGCGCGCGGGGTTGGGCGCGCCGGAATGGGCGCTGGCGGGCTCTTCGGCGATCCATGCGCTGGTCTATTCGGGCTATGTCTGGCTGGTAGGGCGCGCGGGCGCCACCTTTGGCGCGCAGGTGAGCTATCTGGTGACGGGCTTCGGCATGCTCTGGGCCATGGCCCTGCTGGGAGAGAGCTATGCGGGCGCGGTCTGGGGCGCGATGGGGCTCATGTTTGCCGGGATGTTTCTGGTGACACCGCGCGGGCGGCAAGGGCCGGTGCAGGGGGCAGTGGGGGGATCGGAATAAATTTGAATGAGGGGTACTGTCAAATATCTTTCGCACTTTTGGTCATGCGACGACGGCTCCTTGGGTTTGCTCCGCGAATAGCGGGGTCATGTTCATGTATTTTCGGGTTGCCCAGTGGGTTTCGGCAATATGGCGCAGGCGGGCGGCGGGTCGTTTCCATGGCGATCTGTTCATGCCGCCGATCGACCGGATCACCGCCCGTCTGGCGGGCTGGTCAGTCGGCCGGTGGCGGACCGTAAAGCGCGCTGCACCACAGGTCGTCCATGACACGGATCACCAGAT
>JALWJU010000554.1 GCA_026997055.1 Paracoccaceae bacterium
CCGCGCGATATCGGCGCGCCGGGCAGTCTTCGTGCGCCTTCCACCCGGCCCCCGATTTTTCGCAGAAAAATCGTAGCCTGAAGAGGTGAAAATTCCGTTAAGCGCTCCAGGTGGGGGCGCTCAGCCCTTTCCGCCGGCCAGCAGCGCGCGGGCCACGTCCTCGCGCACTTCGCCGCGCGCCACCATTTCGCGGGCCACGCGCTCGATTGCCTCGCCCTCCGCGCCTGCGGCGATGGCGACATTGCGCGCGTGCAGGCTCATGTGCCCGCGCTGTATGCCTTCGCCGGCGAGCGCGCGCAGGGCCGAGAAATTCTGCACCAGCCCCACCGCCGCCATGACCCGGGCGAGGCGCCCGGCGCTGCTGGCGCCCATGATCGCCAGCGCCGCCTGCGCGGTGGGGTGGGCGCGGGTGGCGCCGCCGACGATGCCCACCGCCATGGGCATTTCCAGCCTGCCGATCAGGTCGCCCGCCGCGTCCCTGTGCCAGTGGCTGAGCGGGCCGTACCGGCCCGAGCGCGCGGCGAAGGCATGCGCGCCGGCCTCGAGCGCGCGGCTGTCATTGCCGGTGGCCAGCGCCACCGCGTCGATGCCGTTCATGATGCCCTTGTTATGGGTCGCGGCGCGGTAGGGGTCGGCGGCGGCAAAGGCATGGGCCGCGACGATCCCCTCCACCATCTGGGCGCCGATCTCGCCCGCGCGCCAGCGTGCCTCGGCGCGCACCAGGCGGCGGTCGGCGAGGTTCGACAGGATCCGCAGGCCGGCCTTTGCGCCGGTCCAGGCTTCCAGGTGCGGGGCCAGCGCCTCGGCCATGGTATTGACGGCATTGGCCCCCATCGCGTCGCGCACATCCACGATCAGGTGGACGACGAGGAATTCGCCCGCCACGCGCGTTTCGAACGCGCGAAAGCCGCCGCCGCGCTCCACCAGCACCGGGTCGCAGGCGTTGCAGATGGCGGCGATTTCTTCGGCCCTGTCCTCCAGCGCCGCGCGGGCCGCTTCCATGTCCGCGACCCCGATCAGCTGCACCTGCGCGATCATGCGCGGATCGTCCGCTTCGGTCGTGACCCCGCCGGTTGCGCGGCAGGCGCGCGCGCCGTTGCAGACGGCGGCGACGACGCTGCTTTCCTCGGTGGCCATGGGCACCAGCACCTCCTGGCCGTCAACGATCAGGTTGGTCGCGACCCCGAGCGGCACGCCCATCACCCCGATCACGTTTTCCGACAGCATCTCGGCGAGGTCGCCATCCACCCCGGCGGCGGCTTCGAGGCGCGCGGCCTGCTCCTGGCCGAGGCCGGTTTCGGCGACAATACGCGCGAGGCGTTCGGCGCGGGTGAGGTTGTGAAAGCCGGGCAGGCGGGAAGTGGGCATGGCGGTCTCCGTTTCTTTTGATAAAGCCCGCGCGCCGGGCGCGGGTCAAGGGGCGGGGCGGGGACACGAAAGAGCCGCCCCGGGGCCTCCGGGGCGGCTGCATGGCTGGTTTGGGAGAGGAGGGACGGGTTGAAGGTAAACCAGCCAATTCCTGTGTCTTGCGGGCTCAGTTCCAGCCGAACTGCACCAGGATCCCGGTCCCGCCGCCCGACTGGGCCACGGCGGCGTCATTGCCTTCGCCGAACTGGAAGATGCCGTAGGCATTGGAGCCCGCGCCCTGGGCGAGCGTGCCGGTATTGTTGTTGCCGTCCTGCACGATCAGGCCGAAATCGTCGCCGCCCTGTTGGGCGATGCCGGCGCCATTGCCGGAGCCGTTCTGGGCCACGTTGGCCTGGCCGTTCAGCGCCAGGGCCAGCGAGACGAGGCCGAGGCCGATGCGCATGTCGCGCTCTTCCTGGGCGTTGGAGGGAGTGATCTCGAAGGAGATCGAGCCCCCGGCATGGGCCGGCGCGGCGCTCAGGGCGGCGAGGGCGAGGGCGGTGGAAAGGACGATGCGTTTCATGGGTCTGTCTCCGATATTGGCAGTCTGGGTTTCCGGGTTCGTATTCTGGTCAGAGGTCGATGCTGGGGCAGGTGAGGCGCATGCCGTTCCAGTCCAGCGTGAAGTCGATGTCGAAATCCTCGGGATCGCCCGACATCATCGAGCGGCCCAGGGTCGCGTCCTCGCCGGCTTCGAGCGAGAAGGGGCCGCCCTGGCGGATATTGGCGGAGCCGCCGCGCGAGGTCTTGCGGATCTCGAGGCTGTAGGTGCCTTCGATGTCTTCTTCGGCGGCGAGCCGGGCGGTGATCTCGACCATGCGGCCGGTATCGTGCATCTCGACGGCGCAGTTCATCGGCAGCGGTGTGGTCTCGGCCTTGGGC
>JALWJU010000555.1 GCA_026997055.1 Paracoccaceae bacterium
AGCCAGGGCGTGGCCTGCATCGGGATGAAGGCCTGCGAGCCCAGCGGGTGGCGCTCGAGCAGGCTGAAGCGGTAAGGCAGCGCGCGGGGGCGGGCGCGAAACAGCGAGATGCCGGCGCGCCCCCCGCCAAAGTCGAGCCGGGCGCGGTCGTGGAAGCGGTCGGCAAAGCCTTCGTTGATCACCATGTCCGGCTCGCCCACGGCCTCGATCACGTCGCCGAAGGGGGCAAAGGCCGCGGCCGTGAGCGGCTCGGTGCGGATGATGCGGCCCGCCTCTTTCATGGCAGCACCAGCTCCGGGTGGCGGTTCATGTCCTTGTAGAGCAGGTAGCGAAACGGCCCCTCTCCGGTGGCGATGCAGGCCTGCGGGCAAAACGCCCTGAGCCACATGAAATCGCCGGGGCCGACCTCGACCCAGTCGGTGTTGAGCAGGTAGCGCGCGGTGCCTTCGAGCACATAGAGGCCGTGCTCCATGTTATGCGTCTCGGCGAATGGGATGCGCCCGCCGGGCTGGAAGGTGACGATGTTCACATGCATGTCATGGGCCATGTCGGTCGGGTCCACGAAGCGGGTGGTGGCCCATTTGTCGCTGATCGGCATCGGGATGGGCGCGTGATCCTGGTCGCGGGTGACGAAGGCTTCGGGCGGCGGGGTGCCCGGCGCGGGCTGGTAGCGCTTGCGGATCCAGTGAAAGCCGAGCGGCGCGGGGCCGGTATTTTCAAGCCGCCACTCTATGCCCGGCGGCAGGTAGGCGTAAGTGCCGGGGGCAAGGGCATGGGCGGTGCCGGCGATGGTGAGCCGGCCCGTTCCGGTGGCCACGAACAGCACCGCTTCGGCGCCCCGATCGGGCTCGGGCGCATCGCTGCCGCCGCCCGGCGCGACTTCCACCGCATATTGGGCAAAGGTTTCGGCAAAGCCGGTCATCGGTCGGGCGAGGATCCAGAAGCGGCTCATGCGCCAGCCGGGCAGGCTGGTGGTCACGATGTCGCGCATGGTGTTCGCGGGCAGGAAGGCGTAAGCCGGGGTGAAGATCGCGCGCCCCTCGGGGCTTGCATCGGCCTCGGGCAGGCCGCCGGGGGGGAAGGCATAGCGGCTCATGGCAGGATCTCCGAGAGCCGCAGGGCGGCGATGCGCTCGACCTGCCGGCAGGCCTCGGCAAATTCGGTCTCGGTGTCATTGGCAAGCCTGCGCTCGAAAGCGTGGAGGATGCCGGCCTTGTCATGGTCGCGCACGGCGATGATGAAGGGAAAGCCGTGCTTTTTCATATATCTGGCGTTAAGCTCGGTGAAGCGCGCGCGCTCTGCATCGGTCAGCGCATCAAGTCCCGCGCTGGCCTGCTCGGCGGTGCTTTCGGCAGTGAGGCGCTTGGCGGCGGCAAGTTTGCCGGCGAGATCCGGGTGCGCGCGCAGCACGCCAAGGCGTTCTTCGTGAGAGGCGGTGCGAAAGACGCGCGCCAGCGCATTGGCGAGCCCCGTGGCGCAATCGTGTGCCGGACCGAGCTCGAGTGCGTGGGCGCGCTCGGCGATCCATGGCGAATGCTCGTAGATGCCGCCGAAACGCTCGACAAAGCGCGCCCTGTCCATCCGGCTCGGGCGCTCGAAGCGCCGGTGCGGGTGGGTCCTGGCCCAATGCTCGGCGATGTCGATGCGCCGTGGGGTCCAGACGCCTTCGTGGCGCTGGATATGCTCGATGAAGCGGCGGAGCCCGGCGACCTTGCCGGGCCGGCCGATCAGGCGGTTATGCAGGCCGACGGTCATCATTGCAGGCCGGCCGGCCAGCCCCTCGGCATAGAGGGTGTCGAATGCGTCCTTCAGGTAGCTTTCGAAATCGGCGCCGGTGATCCAGCCGGGGCTGGTGGCAAAGCGCATGTCGTTGGCCTCGAGCGTATAGGGGATGATCAGCTGGTCGCGCTCGCCCGCCTCGAGCCAATAGGGCAGGTCGTCGTCATAGGCATCCGAAATATAGTCGAACGCCCCGGTCTCGGCCACCAGCCGCACCGTGTTGGCGCTGCACCGGCCCGTGTACCAGCCGCGCGGCGGCGCGCCCACGACCTCGGTGTGGAGCCGGATAGCCTCGGCAATGGCGGCGCGCTCCTCGGCCTCGCCCATGTCCTTGTGCTCGATCCATCTGAGCCCGTGGCTGGCGATCTCCCAGCCCGCTTCTTTCATCGCCTCGACCTGGGAAGGGTTGCGCGCCAGCGCCGTGGCGACGCCGTAGATGGTGAGCGGGATGCCGGCGCCGGTGAACAGACGATGGAGGCGCCAGAAGCCCGCCCGCGCGCCGTATTCG
>JALWJU010000556.1 GCA_026997055.1 Paracoccaceae bacterium
CCCAAACCGGTCCGGGTCCTCCAGGTCGAACAGCAGATCCATCACCCGCTCCGTCGCCCAGTTGGCGGTCGCCACCGTCACACCGGCCTGCAGGGCAAGATCCAACGCCGGCGACGGGCCGTCGAGCGCGCCCGCGGCCAGCGCACCGCCGCGCAGACCCATGATGGCCGCCTCGGTGGCCATCAGCGCACCCTCCGAGATCGCCAGACGCGCCAGCTCCTGCACCAGCACGCTGCCGCCCTCGCCCACCTGCGCAGCCCGCAGCACGTTCTCCATCGCGGCGGCGGCGTTGAGGAATTGGACGCCTTTTGAAAGGTCTGCGAGACCCTCTCTCACTGAAAAATCCTTCAGGTGCTTCCCGGCAGTTTCCGCCATGTCGCCCGCTAAGCCCATCCGATCTCGGAAAATGGTTTCCTCACGATCCAGCCCCAGAGGCGGGGGCGCATTGAAATCCGGCACATGCGGCACCGCGCCCACCTTCGCGCCAGCGCCATAGGAAATCTGCAGGTAGCTTCGCTCGCTCATGGCCTCATCCTCCCATCAATGCAACCCGGCCTTGGCCTTGCGGTGATGTATGGCATCTAGCAACAGCCAGGGGTTCTTCTGGTATTTGCGCACCAGGGCCTGCGCCGACCAGTCCATCGCCGCGCGCATCGCAGGATCGATCGCACGGCCACAGAATTCATGAATGCTCACCGTGAATTCGTACAGCTTGGGGTCAACCTCCTTCTCCCCGGTAAAACGCATCAGACTAAGCGCCGCATGCGTCCACATCCGGCAATCGGCCAACACCCAGCCGCTCACCTTGCCGTCCTTTTCCGCGCCGTACTTGCCTCTGGCCAGAAGCCAGTAGTAATACGCCATCGCAGGGGGATCCCCCAACAACATCGCACGGCGCAGCCACTTCATGGCCTGGTCCGGGTCCCTTTCCAGCTTCAGGAAACCTTCCTCCCCGCCCCAGTACTGCAACCCCAGATACCGCCCTGCCATCGGCTCACCATGATTGGCCGCATACTTGAGCGCGCGCTCGATGCGCCGCTTGTCCACCGGCACTTTCTTGCCGAGCAGATAGATCAGTCGCAGGTACAACTGCTGAGCCGAGAACACCCCGCCCTCCTGCATGGCCTTTTCCATCAGAGCAATAGCTTTTTCCCGATCCTTGGGCACTCCGTGCTTCCCGTCCCAGTAGGGGTCGGCATCATACATGTAGGTGTCCGGACTACCATGCTCTTGCGCCCACTTGATATATGTCCTTGCTTTTGCTTCGTCCTTCTTCCGACCGCCTGTCCCCTTCAGGTAATCGATGCCAATCGATTCTCCTGCATCACCATACCCCGCCTTGTACGCCCGCTCGATCCAATACCGGTACCGCTCGGGGGAACGCCGGATCACATTGCCCTTGGTGGCACCGATCTTGTACAACGAGGCCAGCGTCAGCATCGCCTCCGGATGCCCCGCCTCGGCAAAGGCCTTCAAGGTATCCGCCCCGCTCTTGTCTCCCCGGCCCAGGCGCGTCTTGGCCCACTCGATCCGCGCCGGGATGTAACCCGCCTTCGCCGCCTGTTCCATCAGCCGATCCGATTCCTCCTGGTCCGGGTCCATCCCTTGACCAAACCAGTACAGCATCGCCAGATAGTACGCGCCCGCCGGGTTGCCCCGTTCCCACGCCTTGCGGTACCACTTCGCCGCTTCCTGCAGCGGCGCCTCCTCCAGCGCGCCCCAGGCCGTGATCAGACCCAGCCACACCATCGCTTCGCTGTCGCCCTGCTCCGCCGCCTCGCGCAGCAGCGACTCCACCCGCGCCCGGTCCAGCGACTTGCCCGTCTTCAGCCAGGCCTTGATCTTGGCGATCCCGCTACGCCCCGCCTCGGTGCTCGGCGCTCGGCCCTCGATCGCCGACTGCGCCACTTCGGCCCCCGGACCGTCCATGCGCAGGATCTGGCGGATCTCCACCAGCGGCTCCGGCGACAGCGACCAGGACACGCCCGGCAGGCACAGCAGCAGAACAGGCAGAACCCCGCGCCACCAGCGCGGGCGCGCAGGGCGGGGACGATAGGCGGCAGGTACTCGGTGCAGTGATACGTCCATGGGCTCCTTCCCCGGCCGACAGGGACGGCCCGGCGTCCTTGCTCGGCGGATGATTGCGGGTTGGCTGCGGAAATTCTTGGGCCTGGCGGCCCGGTTGTCAATGATATCGGCAGTCAATCATATTCTTTAACGCAGGATCTCGGGGTGGGAACCCATCCAAACGCTCCCGGCGGTATCCTTCCTCGTCCTCCCACGCC
>JALWJU010000557.1 GCA_026997055.1 Paracoccaceae bacterium
GCCACGCTGTCGCGCGTCCAGGGCTTGCCGGTCAGGGCGCGCTCGACCGCCTCGGCACGCTTGGGGATGCCCGCCATGCCGCCGAAGGCGATGCGCGCGGATTGCACTTTTCCATCCTTGAGCGCGATATTGAAGGCTCCGAGCACCGCGGAAATGTCCTGATCGAACCTTTTCGAGTTTTTATAGACCCGCAGGTTGTCGGGCTGGGCGGGGATGGTCAGCCCCTCGATGAACTCGCCCGCCTGCCGGTCCTGCCTGCCGTATTCGAGGAAATAATCCTCGAGCGCGATCACCCGGCGCGCATCCCCCCGGCGCAGGTAGAGTCGCGCGCCAAGGGCGATGAGCGGCGGCGGCGTGTCGCCGATCGGCGAGCCGTTGGCGATATTGCCGCCCACGGTCGCCGCCGCGCGCACCTGCGCCGAGGCAAAGCGCGCGAGCATGGCGGCGAAATGCGGGTAGGGCTCCGCGAGCAGGCCGCGCAGGGTCTCGATCGTGACACAGGCGCCGACATGCAGGCCCTCGTCGTCGCTGACATGCTGGCGCAGCTCGGCGACTTCGGAAAGGAAGATCACGTCATTGAGGTCGCGAAGCTGCTTGTTGAGCCACAGGCCCACATCGGTATTGCCGGCAATCAGGGTGGCATGGGGGCGGCGCATGATCTCGGTGGCCAGATCGTCCACGCTTTTCGGCGCGTTGCCGATGCGCTCCGGCGCGCCCTTGCCGGGGGCGAACCACGCGGGCACCGGCTCCCTGGCCGCGGCCTCGGCGGCACGGATGATCGGGGCGTATCCGGTGCAGCGGCACAGATTGCCGGCGAGCCGCTCGTCATATTCCGTGGCCCCCTCCAGATGCGCGCCGGCGAGCGCCACGGCGATGCCGGGCGTGCAGAAGCCGCATTGGGAGCCGTGTTTCTCGACCAGCGCTTCCTGCACCGGGTGCATCTCGCCTTTGGGGCCGGAAAGACCCTCGGCCGTGGTCACCGCCCGCCCGTCAAGCTGGCCCAGCAGCAGGAGGCAGGCATTCTGCGCCCGCACCCCGCCCGCATCGGCCACCAGCACGGAGCAGGCGCCGCAATCGCCCTCGTTGCAGCCCTCCTTGGTGCCGGTGAGGCCGCGCTCTTCGCGCAGCCAGTCCAGGAGCGTGCGGGTCGCGTCCGCCCCGCGCAATTCCACTGTCTCTCCGTTCAGAAGAAACGCGATGTCCATCTGGATAACCTGTCGCCTTACCGGATGCCCCCCCGATGCGCGCCTTCGATGCGACGTAGAAAGCGCGCGGGCTTGTCGTTTCGCTCAAGCAAAGCCGATCGACCCCGCCTTGGCAAGGGTTTTTTCGGGGCTTTTGCGCGGCCCCGCACGCGCCTATGCTGGCGTCATGAGCGAGCCGCCCCGATTCATCCACCTGCGTCTGCACAGCGAATATTCGCTGCTCGAAGGTGCCGTGCCGGTGAAGAAGATCGCGGGCATGGCGCGCGCCGCCGGGATGCCGGCCGTGGCCGTGACCGACACCAATAACCTCTTCTGTGCGCTGGAATTTTCCGAGGCGGCGGCAGGCGCGGGGATCCAGCCGATCATCGGCTGCCAGGTCGATCTTGCCTATGACCCGCCGGCGCTGGGCGAAGAGGCGCCTCCGCCCGCGCCGCTGGTGCTGCTGGCGCAGAACGAGGCGGGTTACGAAAACCTGATGAAGCTCAGTTCCTGCCTCTATCTGGGCGCGCATGAGGGCCAGCCCGAGCTCGCGCTGCCGGAGCTTGCGGCCCGCGCGCAAGGGCTGATCTGCCTCACCGGCGGCGCCGACGGGCCGCTGGGGCGGCTGATTCGCGCGGGGCAGGCGCAAAAGGCCGCCGCCCTGCTGGCCCGCCTCGAGGCGGCCTTTGGCGACCGGCTCTACATGGAGCTTCAGCGCCACCCCGGCGAGGACGGCCTGCCCGAGGCCGAGGCCGCGACCGAGCGCTGGTTCGTCGAGACGGCTTATGCGCGCGACATTCCGCTGGTCGCCACCAATGACGTGCATTTCCCGGCCCCCGACCTGTTCGAGGCCCATGACGCGCTCTTGTGCATCGCCCAGGGCGCCTATGTGGACCAGCAGGCGCCGCGCCGCCGCCTCACCCCGCAGCATTATTTCAAGAGCGCCCAGGAGATGGCGACCCTGTTTGCCGACCTGCCGGAAGCGCTTGAAAACACGGTGGAAATCGCCCGCCGCTGCGCCTTTCGCCCGCTGCCGCGCAAGCCGATCCTGCCGCGCTTCGCCGAGGACGAGGTGGAGGAGCTGCGCCGCCAGGCCCG
>JALWJU010000558.1 GCA_026997055.1 Paracoccaceae bacterium
GCCCTGGATGCATCTCGACGAAGCGCTGCAGGAACTGGGCCGCGGTAATCGCGCCCGCGTCGCGCCCGCCGACATTCTTCATGTCGGCGATCCGGCTCTTGAGCTTCTCGTCATAGGCCTTGCCCAGCGGCATCCGCCAGGCGCCCTCGCCCTCGGCGGCGGCGGCCTTGAGGAAGGCCCCGGCCAGCGCGTCGTCATTGCTGAAAACACCTGCATTTTCATGCCCCAGCGCGATGATGATGGCCCCGGTCAGGGTGGCCAGATCGACCATCGCCGCGGGCTTGTAGGTCTGCTGGACATGCCACATGATATCGCAGAGCACGAGGCGGCCTTCGGCATCGGTATTGATCACCTCGACCGTGTCGCCCTTCATCGAGCGCACCACGTCGCCGGGGCGCTGGGCGAGGCCGTCGGGCATGTTCTCGACCAGCCCGACGATGCCCACCACGTTGGCCGCGGCCTTGCGCAGGGCGAGCGCCCTGATCGCCCCGGCCACGGTGGCGGCACCCCCCATGTCCATGGTCATCTCTTCCATGCCGGCGGCGGGCTTGATCGAGATGCCGCCGGTGTCGAACACCACCCCCTTGCCCACCAGCGCCAGCGGCGCGGCGCCCTTTTCGCCGCCCGACCACTCCATGATCGCCACTTTCGAAGGGCTGCGCGAGCCCTGACCCACGGCGAGCAGGCAGTTCATGCCGAGCTCGGCCAGCGCCGGCTCGTCGAGCACCGTGACCTTGACCCCGAGCGCCTCGAGCGCGCCCAGCCGGCGGGCGAATTCCTCGGTGGTGAGCACATTGGCGGGCTCGTTCACCAGGTCGCGGGTGAAGAACACCCCTCCGGCCAGCGCCGCGACCTCCTGGGCGGGCCCCTCGGCCAGCGCCGGGTCCGGCAGGGCGAAGGTCAGGCCCGCGGGGGTCTTCGCCCCGGCCTTGCCGGTCTTGTGGGCGGTGAAGTCATAGGCGCGCAGCACCGCGCCGAGCAGCAGGTCCCGCAATCCCTTCTGCGCCCCCTGCGCCCCGGCCAGCACCAGCACCTCCTTGCCCGCGGCCCGACCCGCCGCCGCGGCCCCGATCGCCGCGCCCGCCTTGCGCGCCGCCACGCTGTCGCGCCGCCGCTCAAGGCGCACCACCAGCAGCATTTCCGCCGCCATCCCGGCAGGAAAGGCGATTTCGCGCGCCTCTCCCGGCTTCATCTCGCCAAAGGCCTCGCTGGCGACAAGACGCGCCAGCGCACCCCTTGTCAGCCGGTTGACCCGGCGCGCGGCCCGGTCGAGGCGCCCGTCCTCGGGGATGAAGACCACGACCCAGCCGGGCGCGGCGGCGATTGCGTCCAGGTCAAGGGTCTGAAAGCTGGGGATTATCGGCTCGGTCATGAGGGTCTCTCGCTGTTGCGTCACTGTTTCGCGGCTGTTTCCGTTCGGTTTCGATCCATCTGGATCGGTTTCGGCAGATCCTGGCCATTCCTAGCCGCAGAGCAGGAAAATGACCAGTTGGGAGTTTTCCCGCATGGGGTTTTGGTCTAGATTGGCCACGAGACGCAGCCTTCCCGCCATGGGAGGGCCGCCCGGAAGGGATCGGGCCGGCAGACAGGCGGGCAAGGGCAGGCAGGCGGGCAAGGGCAGGCAGGCAGGCGGGCAAGGGCAGGCAGGCAAGGGCCGGCACGAACGGGCCGCAAGAGCCTCGGAACGGGCGACAACGGAGGTTGGCGGGCAGGTGGCCAGGTTCGACCGATACATGCTCAGGCAGCTGCTGCTGGCCTTCGGCTTCTTCGGCCTGGTGCTGGTGCTGGTCTACTGGATCAACCGCGCGGTGTGGCTTTTCGACCAGCTGATCGCCAATGGCGAGACCGCGCTGGTCTTTGCCGAATTGTCGCTCCTCACCCTGCCGCTGATGATCTCGATCGTGCTGCCGGTGGCGGCCTTCGCCGCCAGCGTCTTCGTCACCAACCGGCTGAGCGCGGAAAACGAGCTGGTCGTGGCGCAGTCGGCCGGCTTCGGGCCCTTCCGCATGGCTCGCCCGGTGTTTCTCTTCGGCCTGCTCACCAGCCTGTTCATGCTGGTGCTCGCCCATGTGCTGGTGCCGATGAGCCAGCAGCGCCTGGCCGAGCGCCAGGCGGAAATCTCGCAGAACATCTCCGCCCGCTTCCTTACCGAAGGGGCTTTCGTGCATCCGGCCGAAGGCATCACCCTCTATATCCGCGAAATCACCCCGGAGGGCGAACTGCTCGACCTGTTCCTGTCCGATCAGCGCAACCCCGCCCAGCATTACACCTACTCCGCCGA
>JALWJU010000559.1 GCA_026997055.1 Paracoccaceae bacterium
CCCACATAGAGCGCGACCCAGGTCGCCTCGCCGGCGGCGTCCCAGGCGCTGAAGCGGAGCCAGTGCATGCGTGCGGAGCCGGCGAGGAAGTTCACATAGGGCCCCAGCGGGCTGACCAGCCAGCGCGAGAAATAGACCCCGGGCCCGCCCCAGCGCTCGGAAAAGGCGCGCGCGCGCTCGATCAGCACCGCGCGGCGGGGGTAGCGGGCGATCAGCGCGTCGATATGCTGCGAGCCCCGGTGGCCGATGGCAAATCCGACCTGGTCGCCCAGCAGCGCCCCGGCCCAGGCGCCGAGGCTGACGGCGGCAAGGCTCAGGTCGCCCCCGGCGGCAAAGGCCCCGCCCGCGAGCATGATCATCGACGAGGGCACCGGCAGCGCCAGGCAGGAAAGGAAGGTGGCCAGGAATACCAGCGCCACGCCGTATTGCGGGATCAGGGCGATCAGGGCTTCGCTCATCGGGATTGCTCTTGCCCGCGATACGCGGCGGCGGCGGTGCGGATGCGCTGCTCGATCTCCTCCAGGCTCAGCCCGCTGGAGGCGGCGATCTCGGCGAGCGAGACCCTTCGCGCGGAGCCCGGCTCCACCCCGAGCGCCGCGGCCACCCGCTCGGGCGGCAGGTCCCAGGAATGGGCCACGTAGCGCGGCGTCATCCACGGCTCGATCGGCTGGTCGCGATGGGCCGGATCGGCCCAGTAGAGGGCAAAGACGATGGTGCGGATCGTGAACATGAGAGTGAGCGCCGCCGCCAGCAGGAATGCCGGGGTCAGCACCGGATGGGTCTTGAAAGCGTCGATCAGCCTGCGCATGGGGCCTCCTTGCGGTCCAGAAGACAGGCAAAGCGCGGCGCTGGCAAGAGGCTGGCAAGAGAAAGGCGCAGGGGGCGGCCCTCAGCTGAGCATCTTCATGCCGCGCGTGAGCCCCTCGAGCGTCATCGGCACCATGCGGTCTTCGAAGATTTCGCGGATCATGGCGATCGACTGGGTGTAGCCCCAGTGCTCCTGCGGCACCGGGTTGATCCAGAGATTGGCGGGCCATTGCTGGCGTGCGCGCTCCAGCCAGACCTGGCCGGGCTCTTCGTTCCAGTGCTCGTTGGCGCCGCCCGGATAGGCGATCTCGTAGGGGCTCATGGAAGCATCTCCCACGAATATCGCCTTGTAATCGCTGCCATATTTGTGCAGCACCTCCATGGTCGGGATCTGCTCGGACCAGCGCCGGGCATTGTCGCGCCACAGCCCCTCATAGAGGCAGTTGTGGAAGTAGAAATGCTCCATGTGCTTGAACTCGGCGCGCGCGGCGCTGAAAAGCTCTTCGACCACGCGGATATGCGCGTCCATCGAGCCGCCCACGTCGAGAAACAGCAGCACCTTCACCGCGTTGCGCCGCTCGGGGCGGGTCCTGACGTCGAGCCAGCCCTGCTCGGCGGTGGCGCGGATGGTGCCTTCGAGGTCGAGCTCCTCCTCGGCGCCGTCGCGCGCCCAGTTGCGCAGGCGCTTGAGCGCCACCTTGATGTTGCGCGTGCCAAGCTCCACGTCATCGGCGAGGTTGCGAAATTCGCGCTTGTCCCAGACCTTGACCGCGCGCCGGTGGCGGCTTTCGTGCTGGCCGATGCGCACGCCCTCGGGGTTGTAGCCATAGGCGCCGAAGGGCGAGGTGCCGGCGGTGCCGATCCACTTGGAGCCGCCCTGGTGGCGCTTTTCCTGCTCCTTGAGGCGTTTCTTCAGCGTTTCCATGAGCTTGTCGAAGCCGCCCAGGGCCTCGATCTCGGCCATTTCCTCGGCGCTCAGGTGCTTTTCGGCCAGTTTCCTGAGCCAGTCCTCGGGCAGGTCCACCCGCTCGATCAGCTCGGCGAGCCCGGCGCTCTCGAGCCCCTCGAAGGCGGCGGCGAAGGCGCGGTCGAAACGGTCGAGGTGGCGTTCGTCCTTGACCATGGCGGTGCGGGCGAGGAAGTAGAAGCCCTCCACGTCATAAGTGACGAGCCCCGCCTTCATCGCCTCGAGAAAGGCGAGATATTCGCGCAAGCTCACCGGCAGGCCGGCCGCGCGCAGATGCTCGAAGAAAGGCTGAAACATGCGCCGCCCGCCTAGCCTGCCATGCGGGTGAGGATCACGCTGACAAAGACGCCGATGATGGTGAAGATCAGCGCGTGAGTGGCGGCGTACTGGGCGATGTCGCGCCCGCTGGCGCCGCCGCGCCTTCTGGCGGCGTATGCGCCATAGAGCGCGCCGAGAATGGCTGAAACGACAATGGCCATCGGCCCCGTGCCCCCCGTGTTAGCC
>JALWJU010000560.1 GCA_026997055.1 Paracoccaceae bacterium
GCCAAGCGCAGCCAGGCATCGCCGCGCGCCTGCATGGCCGCGAGCGCCTCCGGCCCGCCCCGTGGCAGCCCCGACAGGAGATTCTTCAGCCGCAGGAGCCAGCGCGAAGCCACGGTCTCGGCCTCTTCGTCGCGGATCGCCCGGCTCAGCACCACCTCGCGCGCGGCAATCGCCTGCTGGAAGTCATGCGCGGCGAGGCCGATGCGCCGCTCGGGCAGGAGCAGCCCGGCTTCGAGGCGCATCCGGCGGCTGAGCCAGGGATCGGGGGCGGGGATCTCGGGCCAGGTGCCGTCATTGAGCCCGCCAAGGATCACCAGATCGGCCCCCTGCACCCGGGCCTCCATCGTGCCCCAGATCATCACGCCCGGATGCGGGCTCTCGGGGTCGTGGACCTCGCCGCGCGCGAGCACGGCGCGAAACAGATCGCGGTAATCGGCGGCGCTCAGCACGCCCCCGGCGCCGGCCTCGCGGGCAAGCTCTTCGCACAGCTCGCGCGCCTTGCGTCCGGCGGGCTTGTCCCAGAGGCCGCCGCTGGCCCCCGCCGCGCTGCCCGGCCCTGCGGCCAGGGCCTCGGCGAGGCGCAGGTGGCGGGTGACATGGCGCTCCAGCGGGTCGCGCTCCACTGCCTCGAGCCCGTCGAGCAGCCCGCCCAGCCAGTCCGCCCATTCAAGCCGCGCCGCATCGCCGCCATGCCGCTCGCGCGCCCAGCCGGTCAGATCCGCGCCGGTCGGAAAGGGCAGGCCCCGGCGCAGGCATTCAAGCTCCAGGTCGCGGCTGAAGCGCAGGTGGTCGCCCCGCGCGCTCCCGGAAGCCGTCAGCGGGTGCTTGAGCAGGGTCAGGAGCGCGGTGGCGGTCAGCTTCCGGCCGAAAAGCTCGGCCACATGGCGCAGGAAGCGCCCCGGCGCGGACAGCGCCAGCGGCTGGCCGGCGCTGTCGTCGGGCTCGATCTCCCAGCGCCCCAGCGCCGCACTCACCTGCCGGGTCAGTACCCGGTCCGGGGTGATCAGCGCCGCCCTCTGCCCCGCCTCCGCCGCCGCGCGCAGGCGGAGGGCGATGGCCACCGCTTCGGCGCGCGGCGAGGGGGCTTCGATCAGGGTCAGGCCGGCGGTGGCGTCTGCCAGCGTTTCGCGCTCGATCCGCGCCCCCTCGCCGAGCCACTGGTCGGTCACCGGCGCCGGGCGCAGCGCCAGCGAGACCAGCCGGTTGCGCGCCGGGTTGTGCGGGGTGTGGCCGGGCGCCCAATGCGGCAGGTCCGTGGGCGCAAGTCCCAGCGCATCGAGCAGCCGGGCGAAGCGAAATTGCGGGTGGTCCTCGCCTTCGGCCGGCTCGCCGAGGCGCTCCCAGACATGCGCCGGCAGGTCGGTATCGAAGCCCGGCAGCACCAGCGCCCCCTGCGGCAGGCGCGCCACCGCCTGCATGAGCAGCGCCGTGGTGCCGCGCGAGCCGGTGGAGCCGGCGACGATCACCGGATGGTCGGGCGGCGCTTCCTGCCAGCGCCGAGCGAGATGCTCGACCACCAGGCGCTGGCGCGCCTCGGCATCGGGCGCCACGTGGCGGGTCTCGCCGAAATAGCGCCCGACGATTTCGAGAAATTGCAGGCTGCGCGCCCAATAGGCCGAATGGCCGGCCACGTCGAGCTTCTGAAGGCGGGCCGGCTCCACGCCTTCGCCCTGCATCTCGTCCATCAGCCCGGCGAGACTATCGGCAAGGTCGAACAGCGCCGCGCGCGGGGCCAGGTCGGGCGCGCGCTCCAGCAGGGCCGAGATCAGCCGGGTCAGTTCCAGCCGCCGGCGCAGGGGCGAAACCGGCGCGCCCAGCCCGGCAATGGCGCTCTCGCGGCCAAGGTCGGCAATGGTGCGGATGCGCGGCAGCAGGCGGGCCGGCCCCTCGTCCAGCAGTGCCAGGAGGCGCCGCCGCATCCGCTTCGTCGGCACGAATATCTCCAGGCGCGCCCAGGCTTCGGGGCCCTGCCCCCCGAGCCGGGCCGCCAGCCCGTCCAGCAGGGCGCGGGGCAGGTCCACCCCCGGCGGCGTGACGAACACGCGCGGCGCCGCCTGCGGCTCAAACATCCGCCCGCCCCAGCAGCGCTTCGCCCCGGGCCAGGCCCTCGGGCGTGCCCACATCGCACCATTCGCCCGGATAGGCGGTGCCGAAGAGACGCCCGCGCGCTGCCATCAGGTCCCAGAGCCGGTTCAGCGAAAACACCCTTTCCTCGATCTCGTGCAAAAGCCCGGTCTTCACGATCTGCGCCCCGGAATAGACCATCCCCGGCCCC
>JALWJU010000561.1 GCA_026997055.1 Paracoccaceae bacterium
TGGTGGACCAGCCCGGGGTGATGACCGGCCCCGAGGCCGAGCGGGAAGGCACGCTCATTGCCGCGGCGCGCGCGCTTCACGCCATCGAGCAGGCGACCATCCCCTGGATCGCCATCGTCATCCGCCGCTGCATGGGGCTGGGCGGCGCCATGCTGGGGCCGTGGAACGGGCCTTCGGGCACGGCGCTGCCGCACCGCTTCGCCTGGCCCTCGGCGCGCTGGGGCTCGATCCCGGTGGAGGGCGGAGTGGCCGCCGCCTACAAGCGCGAGATGGAGGCGGCCGCCGAGCCCGAGGCCTTCGCCGCCGAACTTGAGGCGCGCTACCGCGCCATCGCCTCGCCCTTTCGCACCGCCGAGCGCTTCGGCGTGGTCGATATCATCGCCCCGCGCGAAACCCGCCCGCTTCTGTGCGACTGGGCCGGACAGGCCCATGCGCGCGAGGCCATGAACCCGGGCCCCAAGGCCCGCACCATGCGCTGAAGGAGGAAAGCATGCCGACCATGCGCGCCTATCGCCTGCTGGAATGGGGCCGGCCGCCCGAGATGGTGGAACTGCCCCTGCCCGAGCCGGGGCCGGGAGAGCTCCGCCTGAAGGTGGCCGGCAACGGGCTGTGCCAGTCGGATCTGCACATGATCCACGACTGGAAGGCCTCGCCGCCGCATATCGACATCCGCCTGCCCCAGACGCTGGGCCACGAGATCGGCGGCTGGGTCGATCTGCCCGGCCCGGGCGTGACCGGCTGGGAGCAGGGCCAGCCGGCGCTGGTGACGCTGGCAGGCTGCGGGCGCTGCGACGCCTGCCTTCGGGGCTGGAACAATTACTGTCGCGAAAAGCCCCGCCAGCCGGGGATCGGCCTCGACGGGGGGCTTGCAGACTACGTGATCGCCCCGGTGGCCTGCCTCGTGCCCTGCGAGGGGCTCGACCCCGCCCGGGCCGCGCCGCTCACGGACGCGGGGCTGTCGTCATATCACGCGGTGCGCCGGGTGGCGCCGCTCCTGCGATCGGGTACGCGCGCGGTGGTGATCGGCGCCGGCGGGCTCGGGCATCTGGCGGTGGCGGCGCTCAAGGCGGTGAGCCCGGCCGAGGTGATCGCGGTGGACCCTTCTGCGGCCGCGCGCGAACTGGCGCTGGCCGCCGGCGCCGACGCAGCAGTTGCGCCAGGCGATGACAGCCTGGCCCGCCACGGCGCCACGGCGGTGCTGGATTTTGTCGGCGCGGGCGAAACCATCGCCTCGGCCTGCGCCATGATCCGCCCGCTGGGCCATGTGGTGCTGGTGGGGCGCGGGGCCGGCACCCTCCCCTTCGGCCACGCCACCCTGCCCTACGGGGCCACGCTCTCCACCAGCTTCGGCGGCTCGAAGGCAGAGCTGGTGGAACTGGTCGCCCTGGTGCGCGCCGGCGCCGTTACCCCGCACATATCGCCCCACCCCCTGGACGAAGTGGAAACGGTACTGGCGGACCTCGCCGCCGGGCGGGTGCAGGGCCGCGCGGTAATCGTGCCCTGAACGGAAATGACAGATGAACGGGAGGACAGGAACATGAAGATACTGGTCACCGGCGGCGCCGGGCTTCTGGGATCGGCGCTGGTGCGGCACCTGCTGGCGGAGGGCGGCCACGAGATCACGGTGATGGATCTGGCCCGCGACCCGCAGCGTCTGGCCCCCCTGCGCGAGCGCATTGCCTACCGGGTGGGCGATGTGGGCCATTTCAGCCATGTGCTGGACGCGGTACGCGAAAGCGGCGCCCAGCGCATCTTTCACCTGGGCGCGGCGCTGGGCTTTACCTGCGAGGAAAACCCCGCCGAGGCGATGCGCGTCAATGCCATGGGGCCGTTTCACGTCTTTGAGGCCGCGCGCATGTTCGGCGGCGCGCAGGTGGTGTTTTCCTCCTCCGTCACGAGCTTTGCCGAGGGCCTGCCCGAGCCGGTGCTGCGCGACCACTACCCGCAGCGCCCGGTCAACCTCTACGGCGTGCTCAAGCAGACGACCGAAGGGCTGGGCCGCTACTACGCCGCCCGCCACGCCATCGACTTTCGCGCCATCCGCTTCCCTTCGGTGGTCGGGCCGGGGCCGCGCATCCCCGGAATCGCCACCTATTCGATCGAGATGATCGAGGCCGCCGCCAGGGGCCGTTCCTATACGGTGCGCGCCACCCCTGAAACCGCGATCCCGATCGTGCATGTAGGCGATGCGGCGCGCGCCCTGATCCGGCTGGCCGAGGCCGACCCCGCGCGCCTGACCCGGCGCAGCTACCTGATCGACGGGCCCAAGCCCCAGCCCAGCGCCGGCGAACAGGCCGAGATGGTGCGCACCCGTTTCCCCGGTGCGCAGATCGACTTTGCCCCCGATCCGCGCTGGCAGCCCTTCATCGAAAAATACGCCCTGCCCATCGACGACAGCCCGGCGCGCGCCGACTGGGGCTGGGCGCCCGAATACGACTTCGCCGCGATCATCGAGGATTTCCTGGACGGCGCGCCGGACCGGGGCTGAGCCTCCCCCGTCGCAAGGACAAACCGGATGCGCCTGAAACCGCTCACCTCCCCCCCCGCCGCTACCAGCAAGCCCGGCTCCGCGGTCCGCTTCCGCGAGCCATGGGAGCCTTCCGTGGCGGCGCTCAGGGCCATGGGGCTGCTGGCCATTGGCGGCGGCGGGGTCGCGCTGGCGGTGGCGGCGGGGCCGTGGCTCGCGCCGGGCAGGCCGCTCACCTACGCGCTGGGATGGGCGGCGGCGCTGGCAATGCTCGTGCCGCCCGCCTTTGCCCTGGCCAAACGCAGCGGCCGGGCGCGCAGGCCGCGGGCCTGGTTCGCGCTGCACGCATGGGCGGGCGCGCTCGCGGTGCCGCTCGCCGCGCTGCATGCGGGCGGCGGAACGGCGCTCCTGCCGCTGGCCCTGCTGGCGCTGCTCGGTCTGGTCAGCGCGCAGGGGGTTGCGCTGCGCCTTGTCGCCGGCCCCGCCCTGGCCAGGCGCATGGGCAGCCGGGCCGAGGCCTTCTCCCCGCCCGACCCGGCCCGGCGCGCGGCGCTGGCCGGGCTTGCCGCCGACAAGCGCGCGCTGCTCGCCCGTATCGGCCCCGGCGCCGAGGAGGCCCAATTCGCCCCCGCCCCGCGCCACTGGCGGGCGCATCCCGTGGCAATGCTGCGCTATCGGCGGCTCGCCCGGCTGGAATCCCGGCTGCTGCGCCGCCCAGGCGCCCCCCTCGCCACCCGGCCCCGCCGCTGGCACATCGCCCTTGCCACCCTGCTGCTGGGCGGGCTGGCGGCGCATGTGGTCACGGTTTCGCTCTTTGCCGGATATGCCGCCGGCGACGGGCCGGTGACCTGGCCGCACCTGGCCGAATGGGGCCGGGGCTGGACCTGGTGGGGGCTAGCGCCATGAGCGCCCGCCTTGCCCTGATGATCGACCTGGAACGCTGCATCGGCTGCCGCTCCTGCGAGGCGGCCTGCAAGCTGGAGCATGGCCTCGGCCCCGGCGAGCGGCGCAACAAGGTGCTCTGGCTGGAAGGCGAAACCGCTGCCGAGGTGGGGGCGGGAGCGGGAACGGGAGCGGGAACGGAGCAGGGCGCGCCGCCGCTCACCTTCCTGCCGGTCATGTGCCAGCATTGCGCTCGCCCGGCCTGCCTGCGCGCCTGCCCGGTGCGCCCCGCGGCCATTTCCAAAGACAGCGAGACCGGCGTGGTCACGGTGGATACGGACCGCTGCACCGGCTGCGGCGAATGCGTCGCCGCCTGCCCCTACGGCGCCATGGGCTTCGACCCGGTGGGCCGGCACGCGGTCAAATGCGACCTCTGCGCCGAGCGCCGCGCCGAGGGGCGCATAACCGCCTGTGCCGAGGTCTGCCCGGGGCGCGCGATCGAGCTGGGCCCGCGCGACGATCTTGCCGCCCGCGCCCGCGCCGGGGGGCGCGAGATCCGCGACCATGACGGCTTTGCCCTGGACCCGGCGACGCTCTACCTGGAGCCGCGCGCCGGGCTGGGCACCCATGAACCCGCCGTCAGCCGCGAAAGCCCCGCCACCGGCGACATGCGCACCGCCGCCTCGCCCTACGGCCAGCCGCGCGCGGCCCGCAGGCCCGATTCCACCCATCGCGGCCTGTGCCCGATCTGCTTTGCCTCCTGCGCGGTGGACTACCACCTGAAGGACGGCCGTCTGGTGGCGGTGACCGGCGCCCGCGACGACCCGCTGACCGAAGGCCGCATCTGCCCGAAATCGCAGTTCCTGGTGCAGATGCACAACGATCCCGGCCGCCTGAGCACGCCCATGAAGCGCATCGGCGCGCGTGGCGAGGGCCGGTTCGCGCCGATCTCCTGGGAGCGCGCGCTGGACGAAATCGCCGCGAAGCTGCTCGAAATCCGCGACCGGCACGGCCCCGAGGCGCTGGCGATCTATTTCGGCACCCGCACCGGCATCCTGACCATCCGCGGCTATACGCTGCTGTTCGCCGAAGGCTGGGGCACGCCCAATGTGGAGGGCACCGAACCGCTCTGCGCCACCGCCAAGACCGCCGCCTACAAGCTGGTCCAGGGCTCGTGCCTGATCCCGAACACCTACCGCGAGGACGATGTGGGCGCGGCCAGTCTGCACCTGATCATCGGCGACAACATGGCCGAAACCCGGCCGGTGCTGTTCGGCCGGCTCAACGACTGGCGGCTCAGGCGCGGCGCGCGGATGGTGGTGGTGGATCCGCGCCGCTCGGTCACCGCCGCCAGGGCCGACCAGTGGCTGGCCATCCGCCCCGGCACCGACATGGCGCTGGGGCTGGCCATGTGCCACGAGATCCTCGGCCACGACCTGCACGACGCCGCCTTCTGTGCCGCGCGCATCGAGGGCTGGGAGGCCTGGCGCGACTTCATCCTCGCGCGCGGCTACGACGCGGACTGGGCCGGGCCGGTCACCGGCCTTGCGCCCGATGCGATCCGCGCCCTTGCCCGCGAGGTGGCCGCCGCCGACGGCTGCATGATCTGGTCCATGCGCGGCACCACCCAGCACAGCAACGCGGTGCAGACCAACCGCGTCCTGATGTTCCTCGCCGCCATTACCGGCAACTGGGCACGCCCGGGCGGCGGCTATTTCAACGCCACGGCGGTGCCCGAACTGACCCCGCGCCTGCCCGATCGCCTGCGCCGCGCACCCGCCCGCCCGATGATCGCCCAGAACCCGGTGGGCTGGAGCGCAGCAATGGAAAAGGGCACCCCCTACCCGCTGCGCGCCCTGATCTGCGGCTCGGACCCGCTGACCATGTGGCCCGGCCAGGAAGAGGCGCGCCGGGCCTTCGAGGCGCTCGACCTGGTGGTGCATTTCGACCTCTACCGCAACGCCACCTCGGAACTTGCCGACTACCTGCTGCCGGCGGCCACCGGGATCGAGAAGGGCGGGCTGAACCGCGTCGCCGACGACCGGCGGCTGGGCTGGAACGACCGGCTGATCGACCCGCCCGGCGAGGCCCGCGCCGACGGCTGGTTCTGGATCGAACTGGCCCGGCGGGTCGGGCTCGCCGAGGCCCTGCCCGAAAGCCTGAAGGACCCGGCAGCAATGTGGGACCGGATGGTGGCGGATTCCCCCGACCTTGCCGGGCTGGACAGCGCCGCGCTGCGCGCCGCGCCGACCCGGTGGAAGCGCTTTCCCGAAGGCCGCGCCGGCCCCGAGGGCCTGGCCGATCCGGGCGGGCGGTTTCCCACGCCCTCGGGCAAGCTCGAATTCTACACCGAGGCGCTGGAAAAACGCCTTGGCGCGGTCGGCCTGTCGGCCCTGCCGGAATATTACGGCGAAATCGCCCAGCCTGGCGACGGCCCGGTTCTGGAGCGGCTGACCGACATGGCAGGCACGGGCGAAGAACTGTCGCCGTTTCGCGCCAAACCGACCCTGCTGAGCCCCGCGCGCCTCCGGCCCGACAACCCGGAAGGGCGCCGCCTGCGCGCGGCCGGGTTCGACACGCTGCTGGTCACCGGGCGCGCAAACGCGCCGCATTTTCACAGCTGGACGCACCATTTCTGGCAGGCGCGCGAAATGTGGCCGGACCTCTACCTGCAGCTCCACCCGGACATGGCCGCGCGGATCGGGGTCGAGGACGGCGCGCCGGTCACCGTCGAAACCGCCAGCGGCAGCCTCACCGCCCGGGCCTGGATCAGCCGCGGCATCCGCCCCGATACGGTCTTCCTGCCGATCGGCTGGAGCCACGACGCCGCAGGCGCCCCCCGCACGGCGGGGCACCTGATCGACCCGCGCCAGCGCGACCCGGTCGCCGATCAGGCGAACCTGAAATCCACCCTCTGCCGCCTGCGGGCAGGCCGTCAGGGCAACACCCCCTGAAGGAACCAAGCCGGGGCTGTCTTTTCGCAAGGTGCAAGACCGACGCCCGCCGGCGCGCCCCGGCACGGGCAGGCTCGGCCACGCCCCGCCCCGCCCGACAGCACACCGACGCAAGGGCATGTCGCGAAATGACAATTGCTGGCGCTTCCTTGCGGGCGGTAGCCTCGTCGTTGACTGGATATGAAACAATGTCGGGAAACCCGCATTCATGCGCCGAAAGCCCGGGATCGACACAGGAGCAGGCTCACCTGCCGCCATTTTCGGAGCGGCTCATCTGCCGATACCTGCCCGGCGAGATTCCGGTCCATCGCCGGAACGCGCGAGAAAAATTGCACGCATCGCTGTATCCCAACCGCTGTGCGATTTCGCCGAGGGATCCGTCGCTGTCCCGCAAAAGATTCTGTGCAATCTGCCGGCGCACCTCGTCCCGTATATCGAAAAAGCTAGTTCCTTCGGCACGCAATCTTCGTTGCAGATTTCGAAAACTGGTTCCGCTGAAATCCTCGAGCCGCGCGCTACCAAACCACGGAATATCCAGATAATGCGGCAGGATGGCCTTCAACCGGTCCGTGAGCTTTTCTCCGGGATGCACCACCGCCGCCTCGCCGCCTGCCGAGCCTTCCGCTGCCAGGTGCCGTTCGAGCGCGAACACGCTGTAGGGAAACTCGATGGCGCGAAACTGCTGGTTGAAATGGAGCTCGATCCCGTCAAACGCGCCCGCGCCGAGCAGGTCAGCGCTTGGCGATGCACAAAAATGGATGGCAGCAGGTCGCCAGTGCGGCCCGGTGAAACGCCGGACAAGTTCGATCATCAGCCCGATGGTAAGCAGGTCCGACTGGACCGAGGGCTGAACCGGCGGGCGCCCCATATGCGAAAGCCGGACCAGATTGCCCGACCAGGTCAGGCGCAAGTCAGCAATCGAGCTTTGCATCGGCGCGCACTGGCAAAATTGAGGAAGGATCCGCATCAGATTGATCCGGGAGCCAAAATCGAGTCGCAGCGACCGGAAATAGGTCGTCGAATAGGCCCTTGCCGCCTGCATTCCGAACAGCGGCAGTCCGGCGTGCTCGGCGGCATCTTCGAGAAAGGTTATCATTGCCACCAGCGGCAGGGTTATGGACGGGTCGTTCTCGATGCCGTCAAGCGCGGGCAGGCCCGCATGTTTCTCGATTTTCCGTATGGGGATACCCAGGTCGCGCGCCATGCGGATTGCCGGAGCGGCGATACCCGAGCGGACGACAGGAAGCATGGATACCATGGCAGATCCTTTCCCGGCGCAAACCTGAAAAACATGTTCAAAGCGGGCACTGGGCGCCAATATGCACCCAATCTAGCACATGCGCTGGTGATGTCTAAGCACCGCTTTGCAGTATCGTATTTGCGCCTTTCGGCTCAGGCAAGCCTGCCGGAGTATCCGGCGCAAATACGTCACCCCGGCCACCGGCAATCCACAATTCCGAAAAGCGCGTGGTTTCCTGTCGTGCGGCCTTGAAACAGCGACAAAAGGCGAAAAAAGGAGGAGATAGAACATGACGGATGAATTCGACAACAATCATGGCCCCACCGCCAATGCGCCGGTGGGCACGAGCACGCGCGAGGATCTGGCCAGACCCGAACCCGCCGAAGAAAAATGGGGTTTCGAGCAGGCCCTGGTCGCTCCGGTGGGCAGCCTTGCATTCCTGCAGCTTTCCAACAACGACCGGCTCATCGCCGCGCAGAAATATGGCGGCCTGCGGGAGAGCACCGGCGAGGTGGAAATCTCGTTTTTCGGCATGTGCGCCTTCAGGATCACCACGCCGAAGGGGCTGGAAATCGTCATTGACCCGTGGCGCAATGCGCCGGGCTTTATCGGCTACTGGTTTCTGGTCGATTTCCCGATTACCCGCTGCGATATCGGCATGAGCACCCATGCGCATGGCGACCACGATGCCCTCCACCGCCTGGATGCGGGCATGATCCTGGACCGCATGGGGGGCACTTTCGAACTGGGAGATGTGAAGATCACCGGAATTCTGGACAAGCACATGTGCGAGCCCCAGAACGATCTCTACACCTCCGAAATGGTCTTGCAGATGTTCGGCAAGCAGACCCGCCCGCCAGGAGAGACGATGGAATGGTGCAACAGCATGTTCCTCATCGAAACTGGCGGTTTGCGGATCCTCCACTGGGGCGACAACCGCCAGAACCCGCCCGACGACGTGTGGGACATGATCCGGGATATCGACATTGCCCTGCTGCCGGTGAGCGATGACGGACACATCCTGACCCCGCGCTGGGGCGTGAAGATCGCCGAAAAGCTCAACGCCAAGGTGGTGATCCCGCATCACTACTATATCGAGGGATTGAACGCGCCGAATGCGGGCTGGGAGCTGCCCGCAGTGCAGTTCACGCGCATGCTGGACCATACCTTCCTCGACAGTCACACGGTCAGGCTGAGCCCCGAGAAGATCAAGGATTACAAGCAGCATGTCATGTATTTCGGCGAACATACGGTAACCGAAATCTTCAAGTGGACACCGCCCGATTTTCTCGGCCCCAACGCGCCCCTGCCGGAGCCCGCCAGGGCGTGGGAGCGGTTCAAGCCCGCCAAGGGCGACCACTACTGAAAATGGGAATGTTCAGGCGAGCACTCGCAACAATCCCGTCCCTCGATGCCGAGGGGCGGGGAGTTTTTCGCTCTGCATCTGGCGCCATGGCACGGGTGATCAGGATTGCTGTTCTATCCGAAACAACACCTGCAGGGTGCCGGGCTCGAGGCTGGCGATGCCGGTGCCGTCGTCTGCATCCTCCACCGCGCCCATCAGTTGTTCCTCGGGCGCGGCCTTGGTGATGAAGCCCGCGAACATCGCCGCCGTTTTCTTCCGGTCGAGCTCCGCATCATCGTACTGGTCCAGCAGGAACAGCCGCACCATGGCAGGCGCCACATGCGGCAGCCCCCGGATCTGGCCGGCATCGAGCGGGCGGTAGATGTGCAGCATGTCGGCCGCCGGAACCCGGGTGGTTTCAGGCAGGACATCGCCCCTGTCGGTGCTGTCGCCGGGATGGCGACGCCGGAAGTGGTAGGCCACGCGCCGCCCGATCCGGTCGAACTCGATGCCGCAGCGGATCACGTTGCCGTTCGGCGCCGTTTCTGTCTTGTCAAACGGCAGCATCTCGGACTGCAGCAGCTGGCATTGCAGCGGCACGCGCAGCCCGTCCTCCGGCCGTCGGGGGCGCAGGCGCACGAAGCATTCGCCGGCCACGAACATCTCGCGCGCCACCATCGCCTGCAGGCCGTAGAAGTCGGTGAGCCCGTCGGCATCGGCCTCGTCGGTCCAGGCGAGCCACAGGCGTTGCAGCCGGTCCCGAAGATCGCCGTCCTCCAGCAGCGACGAGGGCTTGATGCCATCCCCCACCAGGTTGGCGGCCCAGGCCTCGCAGGCGTTCGCGGCATAACCGTTGGTGACCACCAGTTCCCGTGATCGCGCCAGCAGACGCGGGCCGCCCGAGGCGACCAGCGAATTGATGTTCTCCAAGGGCGGCTGCCAGCCGCGCAGCCGGCGCCGGGCCATCGCCCCTCCAAG
>JALWJU010000562.1 GCA_026997055.1 Paracoccaceae bacterium
GCCACAAGGTGCTCTGGGGCGAATGGGATGCGCCCGAGACCTGGGCGGCGCTCGACGAGCTTCTGGGCCAGCGGTTCCGGCATGCGCTCGGCGGGCGCATCGGCATCGAGGCCATGGCGATCGACGCGGGCGCTGGCACCACCATGCACGCCGTCACCGCCTTTGCCACGCCCCGCACAAGGCGCAAGGTGGTGGCGATCAAGGGCGCGCCCGGCAACCGCCCGCCGATCGAGCGCGCCAGCAGCAAGACGAAAACCGGCGCGCGGCTCTGGATCGTCGGGGGGGACACGCTGAAAACCCAGCTCTTCGCGCGGCTGGCCCGCGAAGGGCTGGTGCGGCTCTCGGCCGACCTGCCGCCGGTCTGGTTCGAACAGCTTGCCAGCGAGCGCGCCGTGGTGCGCTACCGGCGCGGCCAGCCGGTGCGCAGCTTCGAGCGCATCTCCGGCAAACGCGCCGAGGCGCTGGACTGCGTGATCTACGCCATGGCCGCGCGCCAGCTGATCAACCCGGATTGGGACCGCCGCCGCGCCGAACTGGCAGGCCACGCCCCGGCCCAGCCCCGCCTCGCCCCGGTGCTGCGTTCAAGCTGGATGAAACGGCGGTGAATGGTGTCAAATGTCGTGATCCAGTGGATCAACAGCATAGCTGGATTCGATGTCCTTGACCCATTTTCGAATCTTGCTTTCGGCATCAGCGGGTGAATCTGCGAAAGCTCCCGGTCCAGGTGTATAGCGCCCCTGATCGGCCGTGCGCCGATAGGAATGGGAATAGCGAATGGAATATTGGCCGTCCGCCGGTCCTTCGTAAACTGCGGCCTTGAAATCTATATGGTCGCCTGTCTGTTTGTGCACGATCAGTGCCCGATAGCGGGCAACTTCCTTATAGAATTCAATCATTGTCGTTCTCCTTCTCGATCACGCAGCCTCACCCCAGGCCCGCCGCCGTTCTCGGCGATGAACTCGATCCCGGCCGCCTCGAGGGCGGCGCGGATGGCGGCGATGGTAGAGGCTCGCAATTCTTCGCCTCGCTCAAGGCGGGCGATGGTATCAGGTGAAACGCCTGCTACCTTCGCCAGATCACGCACGCCCAAGCCAAGCGCCGCACGCGCCATCCGCGACTGCACGCCGCTTAATTCGTAACCGTGTTCCGAATTTTCTTGCACTGCTTCGCCCTGCCGATTATCGTAACGCCGTAACGATACCACACCGGGAGACCGAGACAATGCCCAAAGACCGCGTTCGCGCGAACGATCCCGCCTTGCCTGTCATAACCCGCCGCGCCGCCCTGGCCGCCCCGCTGGTGCTGCTGCCGAGAAATGTTTTCGCAAGCAGTGAAAGCCCCATTCTGAGCCTGTTTCGTGAGCATGAGCGGCTTCGGATCAGGCACAACGCCGAAGAAGGCAGCGAGGCGGAAGACAGGATTTTCGAGGAAATGCAGGCGGTTGAACGCCGCATGATGGCGCTGCCCAGCCTCGCTGCCGCCGATTTTGCCGCCAAGGTGATCTGCGACACATGCCGGGGCGGTCTGTTCTCGGACTGGGAAACCGGCGCATTGTGGATCGAGGCGCGGAGCCTGACCGGGTGCGGATTGTGAGAAATTTTCCGCAGCAACTTGACAGCATAAAGTAGTCGGCTGTAATTCTGCTGCAAAACAGGAGAATTGACATGCGCCTCGCTGGACTTCTGCACCTCGCCGCAACTGACAAGAAACGATTCGATAACCTGCGCCGCCACGAGCAGCTGCCGTTCCATGGTGGCCCGGCGAACGAATCCGCTCGCAAGAACTGGCGGTTCACCATTCGCGATGCCTTCGCGTTGCGCATGACGCTCGATCTGATCGGCGGGGAAGGCGACGGCGAAAGCAAACTCGGCGGGGTGCCGCCCAGCTATGCGCACAAGGTGATCTATAACGCGCTCGGCTATGCCCGCGAGCGCTACGAAACGCTCGGCGATCTGGTCGTGCACCGGGTGTTCCTGGGCGGGGTGATCTTCAAGAGCCGCCATGAAGGCGACGACGGGCGGCGGTTTTCGCGCTGGTTTGCGGGGCCGGCCGAAGAGCTCGGGGACTGGATCGCCGAAACCGGCCGGGAAAGTAATGCGAACCCCGTTCGGGTGCTGCTGGTCGATGCCGGCCGTGCCGCATTGCAGGTAATCGAGGCCGCGCGCGAGCTCGACATCAACGACAATGCGGAGGGCGAGAAGGTATGACCCACATCGCCCTTGTAACCCGCCGTCTTGTGCGTGAGGTCGAGCGCCGCCGCGACCATC
>JALWJU010000563.1 GCA_026997055.1 Paracoccaceae bacterium
GTTCACCCCCGACCTGATGCCGGCCGACATTCTCGGCGCCGAGGTGCTCGAAGAGGGGCGCGACGGCAGCCGTGCCTTTCGCTTCCTGCCCGGGCCGATCTTCTGCCAGCTTCTGCTGGCCGACGAGATCAACCGCGCCTCGCCGCGCACCCAGTCGGCGCTGTTGCAGGCGATGCAGGAGCAGCAGGTGACCATCGCCGGCGAGGCCCATCCCCTGCCGCAGCCCTTTCATGTGCTGGCAACGCAGAACCCGCTCGAGCAGGAGGGCACCTATCCGCTGCCCGAAGCCCAGCTTGACCGCTTCCTGATGCAGATCGACGTGGCCTATCCCGACCGCGCCGCCGAGCGCGAGATCCTGCTGGCCACGACCGGGGCCGAGGAGGCCGAGGCGGCGGCGGTATTCGCCCCGGGCGAGCTGGCCGAAGCGCAGGCGCTGTTGCGGCGGATGCCGGTGGGCGAGAGCGTGGTGGGGCTGATCCTCGATCTCGTGCGCGCCTGCCGTCCGGGCGATCCGGGCGCCCCGGAGCCGGTGCGCGAAAGCGTCGGCTGGGGGCCGGGCACACGGGCGGCGCAGGCGCTGATGCTGCTGGTGCGGGCGCGTGCCCTGCTGGAGGGGCGCCTGGCGCCGGGGGCCGAAGACGTGCTGGCGCTGGCCCGTCCGGCGCTGATCCACCGAATGGCGCTTTCTTACGGCGCGCGGGCGCGCGGGGAGAGTCTGGAGGCCATTATCGACCATGTAATCAATGGCTTGCTCGAATCTGACGCGGGTGAGGCCGCGTGACCGCGCCCGCCGCCTACCTGCTACCGGGCCAGCCGCTCGAAGCTCGGGCCGCGGCGCTTGCCGGGGATCTGCCGCCGCTGCTGGCGCGCGCCCTTCGGCTGGCCGATGCGGTGGCGCTCGGCGAGCAGGGGCGGCGCCAGCCGGGGTCCGGGGATGCCTTCTGGCAGTATCGTCCGGCCCAGCCCGGCGATGCGGCGCGCAGCATCGACTGGCGCCGCTCGGCGCGCTCGGATCAGCATTTCGTGCGACAGAAGGAGTGGCAGGCGGCGCAGACGGTGATGCTCTGGGCCGACCGGGCCGCCTCGATGGGCTTTGCCTCGCCCGGCGCGCCGGCCAAGGCCGACCGGGCGGCGCTTCTGGCGCTGGCGGCATCGGTGCTGTTGCTGCGCGGGGGCGAGCGGGTCGGGCTCACTGACCTCGCGCCGGGGCGCGGACAGGTGCAGCTTCAGCGCCTTGCCGAGGCACTGGCGCGCCCGCTGGAGGAGTGCGAATACGGCGCGCCCGACGTCGCGGCGATCCCGGTCCATGCGCGCGTGGTGTTCCTTTCCGATTTTCTCGGCGATATCGAAGCGCTCCACCGGGCGCTGGGCGCGCTTGCCGGAAGGGGCGTCAGCGGCGCGCTGGTGATGGTGCTGGATGCTGCGGAGGAGGGGTTTCCCTTTGCCGGGCGCACCGTCTTTCGCTCCATGGGCGGCGGGCTCAGCCACGAGACCCGCCGCGCCGCCGATCTGCGCGCGCGCTATCTTGAGCGGCTCGCCGCGCGCAAGGCGGCGCTGGGCGAGATGGCGGCGCGGGCCGGCTGGCAGTTTCACCTGCACCACACCTCCGACGCGCCTACCCCGGCGCTCTTGTGGCTGTACCGCGCGCTGGAGGCGCGGCGCTGATGCTGGTGCTCGGCTCTCTCGGCTTTGGCGCGCCGCTGGTGCTGGTCGCGCTCCTGGCGCTGCCGATCCTGTGGTTCCTGCTGCGCGCGACCCCGCCGGCGCCGGTTACGCGCCGCTTTCCCGGCGTGGTGCTGCTCCTGGGCCTCGAGGACCGCGACGCCGAGCCCGACCGCACGCCCTGGTGGCTGCTGCTGCTGCGCCTCGGGGCGCTGGCGGCGATGATCCTGGGCTTTGCCGGGCCGGTGCTGCACCCGGAAGCGTCAGGCGAGGCGGGTGACCTGCCGCTGCTGGTGGTGCTGGAAAACGGCTGGGGCGCAGCGCCGGACTGGAAGGCGCGGCTGGAGGTGGCCGACGCGGCGCTGGAGGCGGCGGGCCGTGCGGGACGGCTCGCGGCGGTGTTGCCCACGGCGGGGGAGGGGAGAGCGCGCTTCGCCGTGCCGGGATTATTGCGCGAGCACCTGGCCGGGCTTGCCCCGCGGCCCTGGGAAGTGGATCCTGGCGGGGCGGTCGCGCGCTTGCCGGAAGGGCCGGCGGAAGTGCTGTGGATCTCCGACGGGCTGGCCCATGAAGGGCGCGCGGAGCTGCTGCGGGCGCTGGAG
>JALWJU010000564.1 GCA_026997055.1 Paracoccaceae bacterium
CGGGCGATCGGCTCCGGGGCCTCGGCGATGGCGGCGGTGGCCATGGCGCTCTTGCGCTTGGGGCAGGCCAGGCGCGCCTGTGGCCCGGCGGCGGCCAGCGCCGCGTTTTCGGCCACGCCATGGGTGGCGACCTCGGCAAAGACCACGTCAGAGGGGTTTTCGCTGCGCCCGGTCTCGGCCTCGAGCTCGGGCGCGGTGAACAGGCGCAGCGGCGCGCCCAGATGGGCGGCGAGGGCGTGGATCGCGGGCTCGTCGGCCTTGAGGTCGAGCGTGGCAATGGCGGCGAGCGCGCCGGGGGCGATCCCGGCCTCGGTGAGCAGGCGCTCGACCAGGGCGAGAAGCTCTTCGGGCGGGCAACCCCGCGCGCAGCCCACGCCCAGGGTGAAAAGCTGCGGGTGGTAGAGGAGGTGCGGGGGGGTGACTTCCCGGGGCCTGGTCGTGCAGATCAGATCGACCGCCCCGGCTTCGCCCGGCCCGGCGGCTTCACCCGGCCCGGCGGCATCGAGCGGTGCGAGCCAGTGGGCGCGCCCGGCCGCGTCGCCCGCAAGGCGCGCCCGCGCGCCGCCGAGCAGCGCGCTCATGGCGTCCCTGGCGTTCTCGGGATTGGCGAGCGCCCAGCCCGCCGGCGGCTCATCGAGCGCCACGCCCAGCGCCACATCGCCCGCCGTGGTGACGGCGGCCGTCGCCCCGAGCCCCTCGGCGATGCGCCGGGCGAGGCGGTTCGCGCCCCGGTGCCCGCCCAGGAGCGGCACCACCACCGCGCCGTCATCGGAGACCGCCAGCAGCGGCGGCTCACTGCGCTTGTCATGGAGCAGCGGCGCCACCGCGCGCACCAATATGCCCGCCGCGCATACCCCCACCACCGGCCTGCCTGCGGCAAACAGGTCGCGCACATGCTCGAGCGCGTTGGGGAAAAAGGCGTCGGCCTGCTCCACCCGCTCCGCGCGGCCATGGACCGGCGCGCCGAGCAGGCGGGCGATGCGGTGGGCGAGCGCTTCGCCGGCGCGGTTGAGGCAGATTACGACCGGGTCCTGAGCCATGTATCGGCGCCTTTCGTCAGCAGGATCATCGAGAAATAGGGCGCCGGGTCGGGCGCCTCGGCAAGCGGCAGGAGGCGCTCGCCCGCCATGCTGACGCGCTCCACATAGAGCGCGCGGCGCGTGAGGCCAAGCCGCCCGATCAGCGCGCGCACCCGGCCCAGATGGCGGCCGAGCTTGAGGATCGCCACCGCGTCGGCCGCGCCGATCCCGGCCTCGAGCGCCGCATCGTCGAGCGGCGCGGGCAGCAGGCTCAGCACCTCGTTGCGCGCGACCAGCGGCAGGCCCGCGCGCGCGCTCGCCGCACTGAACGAGGTGACGCCGGGCACCACCTCGACCGCAAAGCGCGCGGAAAGGCGCGCGTGCAGATACATGAAGGATCCGTAAAGAAGCGGGTCGCCCTCGCAGAGAAACACCACGTCCTGCCCCGCCCCGAGCGCCTCGGCAATGCGCGCCGCGCCCGCGTCATAGGCAGCCTGCGCCGGGGCGCGCTCCACGCGCATGGGCACTTCAATGGCGATCTCGCGCGCGCCTTCGGCGAGCAGGCCGGCGGCGATCCTGCGGGCGAGGCTCTCGCCCCCGGGCGGGGCCGGATAGGCGACGAGGCGCGCGGCGCCGATCAGGCGCGCGGCCTTCAGCGTGACAAGCTCCGCATCGCCGGGGCCGAGGCCGATGCCGTAGAGGGTGCCGCTCTTTGCTTCGCTCCTCGTTTCGCTCATCGCTTGACCAGGCTCCACTGCACCACCGGGCGCTGGGGCTTCCAGCCCAGGCGCGCGCCCAGGGGTTCGGCCCGGGCCACGGAAAGCTGGACCAGTTCGCCGCCATGCTGGCGCTGAAGCTCGGCCAGCAGCGCGGTGCTCTCCAGCGTCACCGCATTGGCCACCAGCCGGCCGAGCGGGCGCAGGGCCTGCCAGGCGGCGGCGAAGCAGGCGCGCGAGAGCCCGCCGCCGATGAAGACCGCATCGGGCGCCTCCAGCCCCTCGAGCGCCTCGGGTGCCGCGCCCGCCACAAGCTCGAGGCGCGGCACCCCCAGCGCCAGCGCGTTTTCGGCCGCCATGGCGCGCCGGTCGGCGCGCGGCTCGATGCCGATCGCCCGCGCCTGGCGGGCCGCGCGCATCCACTCCACCGCCACCGAGCCCGCGCCCGCGCCGATATCCCACATCAGCGCCCCGCGCATCGGCATCAGCTTGGCGAGCGTCAGCGCGCGCACTTCGCGCTTGGTCATG
>JALWJU010000565.1 GCA_026997055.1 Paracoccaceae bacterium
GCCCGGCCTGCCGGGCGGGCAGGCCGGGCTGGCCGTGGCGCTGGGCGGCGTCGGGGTCCGTCTCACCGACATGGCGGGGCTCTACGGCATGTTCGGCAATGGCGGGCGGGCGGTACGGCCGCATTACCGGCTCGCCGTCCCCCCCTCCGGCTCCCTGCCCGACCAGGCCCGGGTGCTCTCGCCCGAAGCGGCCTGGCAGGTCGGCCATATCCTTGCCGACATGCCGAGCCCCCCCAACGCCCCGCGCATCCGCCTCGCCTACAAGACCGGCACCTCCTACGGCTACCGCGACGCCTGGGCGATCGGCTTTGACGCGGAGCACGCGATCGGCGTCTGGATGGGGCGCGCGGACGGCACCCCTGTGCCCGGCGCCTTTGGCGCCGAGCTTGCCGCGCCGGTGCTGTTCGAGGCCTTCTCCCGGCTCAAGCCGCGCCTCGCCCCGCTCGGCCCGCCGCCGCCCGGCACGCTCCTGCTCTCCGGCGCCGCGCTGCCGGAGCCCCTGCGCGAATTTCAGCCGCGCGACGCCCTGTTTGCCGCCCCGGCCGGCGCGCCGGTCATGGCCTTTCCGCCCGACGGCGCGGTGGTCGAGACAGACGGCGCGCCGCTGGTGGTAAAGGTGCGCGAAGGCCGCGCGCCCTTTACCTGGCTGGCCAATGGCGCGGCCCTGCGGGTGGGAGCGATGCGGCGCGAAATCGAACTGCCTCTGACTGCCCCGGGCTTCTATACCCTCAGCGTGATCGACGCCGAAGGCCGTGCCGCCCGGGCAAATGTGGAGCTGCGCTAGGCGTGAGTGCTCATCTCGTTGTTCATTCGACCCACCTCTCGGAAGCTGAAGCTTGCAGCGACCGAAGCTTGTCAGGGTGAACCGAATGAACATGCACAAGAATGCCCGGCTCAAACCGAAAGGCCGGGATCTGTTGATTGCGTGACTGGAGCGCGGCGAGCGTCCGGGGGACGTGGCCTGCGCCATGGGGGCAGCATCCGTACCGTTCACAAGTGGCGCACGAGGTATCGCGAAGAGGGGCTGGCAGGGGCAGCAGGACTTGAACCCGCGACCTACGGTTTTGGAGACCGTCGCTCTACCAACTGAGCTATACCCCTATGCCGCGCTGAATTACGCCAAGTGGTGGCGCTTTACAAGAGGCTAAAGCGCGCTTCCGGGCCGATTGGCGGCTTTCGGGGCTTTGCGACGGGAGAAGCGATGGGCGAAACCGGCGCGGACCCGAAGCTCTTCGGGCACCGTTTCTTGATCGGATATTTACCCCTTCCGGCTAACATGGCAGGATGCAGCCCATGAGCCCTACAGCCCCGCGTGACATGCCCCGCGAGCCCTGGCGCGATGTGGATGCGTGCGTCCTGGAGGCGACCCGTGCAATCCCCACCATGCTGTCGGAAGCCGAGCAGCGCCTGTATCACTGGCTGGCGGCCCGCTGGTATACGGGAGCGGGGGTGATTGTCGAGCTCGGCTGCTTCGCCGGAGGCTCCACCGCGCGGCTGGCCGAGGGGCTGCGCCTGAGCGGGAGAGATGGCCATATCCATGCCTTTGACCGCTTTCGGGTAAATGAGGCGGGCAAGCGGCAGCACCTCTATCCTGCCGGGATTCCCGCCTTCGAGGGGGAGGACCTCCTGCCCCTTGCCCGGCGCCTCCTCGCTCCCTGGCAGAAGCGGATCAGCCTGCATCCCGGACAGATCGAGTCTCAGTCCTGGTCCGGAGGGGCGATCGAGCTTCTGGTCATGGATGCCTCGAAGACCACGGCGACGGCGGATCGCTTCGCCGGGATGTTCTTTCCTTCGCTGATCCCGGGCCGGTCGCTTGTGGTGCAGCAGGACTACCTGCACTGGAAACAGCCCTGGGTCGCGGCGCAGATGGAGCTGATGGCCGATGCCTTCCGCCCGGTTGCACATGCGCCGCACCATACGGTCGTATTTCGCTGCGAGGCGCCGGTGGATGCCGCGATGCTGGCCCGCGGGCGGGTTTCCGGGCTGTCCGAGGCAGAGCTGACCACTCTGCTGCGTCGTGCGCGCAAGCGCTTGCGCGCCCTGGGCGTGGCCAGGGAGGTGGTGCCCCTGATCAGGGCTTCCCGGGCCAATCCCGGGGTGGGACAGGCATCGGAAATGGCGCGTCCGGCTTCCTGAAACCTCCGGCCAGCCCGGCGAATGAAGCCTTTCGGCCAAGAGAAAAGGCCGCCCGGGGGGGCGGCCTTCGATCCGGTTCGGGGCCGGCTTATTCGATGATCTTTGAGACCACGCCGGAGCCGACGG
>JALWJU010000566.1 GCA_026997055.1 Paracoccaceae bacterium
AATGTTCGACCAAGCGGGCCTGTTTATGCTTGCTTAAACGACTCTTTCGCATGTGTCCCATGATAACCTCAAAGTCGGTTATCTAGGACAGCCCCTCGCGGAATTTCCGCCCGAAAATTCCCCCCCGAGACAGATAGCGGTTTTTCTGAGCCATATGAATACCTTAGCATGGACTCAGAACACCTCAACTGGAATAGACCCTTGGGGAAAGAAGTAAGGTTTTGGCCAACCTCCTTGCCCCGCTGGCGTTTAAGCGGGCAGGCGGGTTGTGGGGTTTGGGTCTATGCGACCCTTGGGGTTTGCGGGGGGAGGGTGATCTTGTTTGCGGCCTTGAGCAGGTTCTGCCCGATGGCCGCGAGCGCCAGTTGGGCGTGGGTCTTGGCGCGCCCGAAATAGCGGGCGCGGTGCAGGCAGAAGAGGCGTTTCATGGTGCCAAAGCATTGCCCGATGCGGAAGCGGCGTTTGGAGATCAGCCGGTTGAAGCGTTTCTCCGAGGCGGGCAGGGGGGGCCGCGCGCGGCTTTTCGCAGGATGCCGTCGCGGTGTTTGCCGCGCAGCATCTGGCGGTTGGCCCTGGATGCATAGGCCTTGTCCGCCAGAACCCGCTGCGCGCTGGCCCCTTCGATCATATGCCCGAATTCCGGGCTTTCGGCGCGGTTGGCGGGCGTGGTGTGCACCTTGTCGATGAAGCCCTCTTCGTCGCAGCGGGCAAAGCCTTTGTAGCCGAGCGTGCTCTTGCGGCCCTTCTTCACCCAGCGGGTGTCGGGATCGGCGCTGAAATGCATCTCCGGATCGTCTGGCGCCTCGTCCTCTGCCCGGTCCCGCGGGGCGTCGATATGGGTGCGGGGCCGCGCCGCCGCCTCGATCAGGGTGGCGTCGATGATCGCGGCCTCGGCCTCCTTCAGCTTCAGGCCGTGGGCTTCGATCTGGCGGCAGACCTCGGCCAGCAGGGCATCGTAAACACCGCCGCGAACCAGCGCACCCCGGAACCGGCAATGGGTGGTCTCGTCGGGCACCGGCGCGTGCAGGTCGAGCCCGCAAAACAGCATGAAATCCAGCCGGACCTTGAGCGTGCGCTCCAGATTGGGGTCGCTCAGCCCGTGCCATTGGCCGACCAAAAGGCACTTGAACAGGACCAGCGGATCATAGCCCGCAGGCCCGGCCCCGGAGCGCCCCAGACCGCGCTCCAGGATCGGTGAAAACGAGCGCCAGTCCATCAGCGCATCGATCTTCGACAGAACATCGTCGTCCCCGATCCGATCCGCCGCTTCGCGCAAGAACAGGTCCATAAATCCGCCCCCGAAATCTCTCGGCAAGTGCACCAAACCGGCCAACCCATGGGAATCCCGATGTTATGCAGAGGTCTTTGTCAATGGAAAGTCTGAACCAGATATGCGATGAAGACGATGGCACGGCTCTGATCGCCGCCGCCGAATAGGAAAAACACCTCAGACGAAGAGGCCGGTGAGCCGAGCTCCTGCACCACGACAGGGGGCATTACCCTGACACTTGGACAGGCCGGGATATGCCGGGGCGAAAGGGGGGCGCATGAGCAAGGCGGAGCAGGAGGTTTCGGTTGGAGCGCTGGACGAGGCGCAAGCCGCTGCCGAAGTGGCGCGCCTCACGGCCCTGATCCGGCGCGCCAATGATGCCTATTACCGCGAGGATGCTCCGGAAATCAGCGATGCGGAATACGATGCGGCCAAGCGCCGGCTGAACCTGCTGGAGGCGGTCTTTCCGCGCCTGAAGCGCGCCGACAGCCCCACCGGCCAGGTAGGCGCTGCCCCCCGCGAGGGCTTCGGCCGGATTCGCCATGCGGTGCGGATGCTTTCGCTTGCCAATGCCTTCGAGGCGGAGGATGTGCGCGAATTCGATCGCGGGATTCGCAGCTTTCTGGCTCTTGCAGCCGATGCCCCGCTCGCCTACACGGCCGAGCCGAAGATCGACGGGCTGTCGCTCACGATCCGCTATGAAAACGGCGTGCTGATTCATGCGGCGACGCGCGGCGATGGTGAAGTGGGCGAGGATGTTACAGCCAACGCCCGCACCATCGACGACATCCCTCACCGGATTGCCGGTGCCGATGCCCCGGAAATCCTCGAGGTGCGCGGCGAGGTCTATATGGGGCACGCCGATTTCGCCGCCCTGAATGCGGCGCAGAAGGCACGCGGCGACAAGCCTTTCGCCAATCCGCGCAATGCCGCCGCCGGGTCGCTGCGCCAGCTCGACCCGGCCGTTACCGCCAGTCGCCCGCTGCGCTTTTTCGCCTATGCCTGGGGAGAGGTCTCCGAGCCGCTGGCCGCGACCCAGATGGAGGCGCTCGAGCGCCTCGGCGAGATGGGATTTGTCATCAATGAACTGACCCGCCTGTGCCCGGATGTGGAGGCGGCCCTGGCACATTATGCGCGCATCGAGCGCGAACGGGCGGCGCTGGACTACGATATCGACGGAGTGGTTTACAAGGTCAACGATCTCGCCCTTCAGGCCCGGCTCGGCCTGCGCTCGACCACGCCGCGCTGGGCGATCGCTCACAAGTTTCCCGCCGAAACCGCCTGGACGCGGCTTGAGCGGATCGACATCCAGGTGGGGCGCACCGGCGCGCTGAGCCCGGTTGCCCGCCTCAGCCCGGTGACCGTGGGGGGCGTGGTGGTCTCCAACGCCACCCTGCACAATGAGGATTACATCGCCGGGCGCGATTCCACCGGGGCGCCGATCCGCGAGGGCCGCGATATTCGCGAGGGCGACTGGGTGCAGGTCTATCGCGCCGGCGACGTGATCCCCAAGATCCGCGATGTGGACCTGTCGCGCCGCCCGGAGGGCAGCCGCCCCTTCGAATTTCCGAAGGAATGCCCCGAATGCGGCGCCGATGCGGTGCGCGAGCCCGGCGATTCGGTGCGCCGCTGCACCGGCGGGCTGGCCTGCCCGGCCCAGCAGGTCGAGAAGCTGCGCCATTTCGTCAGCCGTCCGGCCTTCGATATCGAGGGGCTCGGCGCAAGACAGATCGAGGCCTTTCACAAGCGCGGCTGGGTGCTGGGTCCGGCCGATATCTTCACCCTCGAAGCCCGCCATGGCGGTGAACTGGCCGGGCTCGACGGCTGGGGCGAGACCTCGGCGCAAAAGCTCTTTGCCGCCATCGACGCGCGCCGGCGCATCCCGCTTGCGCGGCTGATCTTCGCGCTGGGCATCCGCCATGTGGGCGAGGCCGCGGCCGGCCTGCTGGCGCGCAATTTCCTGACCTGGGAAGCGCTCCTGGCCACGATCGACGCCGCCGCGCCGCAGGAGGGCGAGGCCTGGGAGGCGCTGCTCGCGATCGACGGGATCGGCGCGGTCATGGCGGGCTCGCTCGTCACCGCCTTTCACCAGCAAGGCGAGCGCGCGGCGATCGACGCGCTTGTGCGCGAACTCACCGAGATCATCCCCGCCGACCCCCCGGCGCAGCAGAGCCCCGTTGCCGGCAAGACGGTGGTCTTCACCGGCAAGCTCGAGCGGATGACCCGCGCCGAGGCCAAGGCGCGCGCCGAGGCGCTTGGGGCGAAGGTGGCCGGGAGCGTGTCGAAGAAGACCGATATCGTCATCGCCGGCCCCGGCGCCGGGTCCAAGGCGAAAAAGGCCGCCGAACTGGGCATCGAGGTGCTGGACGAGGCGGCGTGGCTGGCGCTGATCGGCCCATGAATACGCGGCCCGAGATCCTGTTCGGGCTCTTTGCCAGCCTCGAAACCCTGGGCGGGATCGGCGCCCGGACCGCGAAGGCGCTGGCCGGCATCGGCATCGAGGCGCCGCGCGACGTGCTCTTTTCGCTGCCCTATGCGGGGGTGGACCGGCGCTTTCGCGCCTCGGTGCGCGAGGTGCCCCCCCCGGCCACCGCCACGATCGAGGTCGAAGTCGGCCGCCACATCCCGCCCAATGCGCGCGGGCGGCCCTACCGGGTGGAGGTGGCCGATGCGCTGACCACGTTTCAGCTGGTGTTCTTCCACGCCAATGACCAGTGGCTTTCGCGCAAGCTTCCGACCGGCCAGCGGCGCATCGTTTCGGGCAAGATCGAGCTGTTTGACGGCACCGCGCAGATGGTGCACCCGGATTACATCCTGCCCCCGGATCAGGCCGACCGGATCCCCGAATTCGAGCCGGTCTATCACCTGACGGCCGGGGTCAGCGGGCGGTTGTTCATGCGCGCGGTGGGCGAGGTGCTCGCGCGCCTGCCGGCGCTTGGCGAATGGATCGACCCGCATCTTCTGGCCCAGGAGCACTGGCCGGACTGGCAGGCGGCACTGCGCGCGGCCCATGCGCCGCAGGGCCCGGACGACCTGAGCGCAGAGGCGCCTGCGCGCCGCCGCCTTGCCTATGATGAATTCTTCGCCCACCAACTGACCCTCGCGCTGGCCCGGCAGAAACTGCGCAAGGCAAAGGGGAGGGAGAGCCGGGGGAGCGGCGAATTGCGCCAAAGGGTGCTGGCCGCGCTCCCCTATGCGCCCACCGGGGCGCAGAGCCGGGCGATCGAGGAAATCGCCGCCGACATGGCCGCGCCCACGCGGATGAACCGCCTGCTGCAGGGCGATGTGGGGGCCGGCAAGACGCTGGTCGCGCTCATGGCGCTGCTGGTCGCGGTCGAGGCGGGCGGGCAGGGGGCGATGATGGCGCCCACCGAGATACTGGCGCGCCAGCACATGGCCAGCCTGCGCCCGCTGGCCGAGGCCGCCGGGGTCAGGCTCGATATCCTCACCGGGCGCGACAGGGGCGCCGAGCGCAAGGCGAAGCTGGCGGCGCTGAAGCGCGGCGATATCCACATCCTGGTCGGCACCCATGCGCTGTTTCAGAAAGACGTGGAATTTCAGGACCTTCTCCTGGTCGTGATCGACGAGCAGCATCGTTTCGGCGTCACCCAGCGGATGGAGCTCGCTTCCAAGGGCCTGGCCGCCGACGTGCTGGTGATGACCGCCACCCCGATCCCGCGCTCGCTGGCGCTGGCCCAGTATGGCGACATGGATGTGAGCGTGCTCGACGAAAAGCCGCCCGGGCGCAAGCCGATCACCACCGCCAGCGTGCCCATGAGCCGGCTGGGCGAGGTGGTCGAGCATCTGCGCCGGGCGATTGGCGCGGGGCGCCAGGCATATTGGGTCTGCCCGCTGGTCGAGGAAAGCGAGGCGAGCGAGCTTACCGCGGCCCAGGAGCGCTTTCGCCACCTGCGCGCCGAGCTTGGCGAGGGGGTCGTGGGGCTGATCCACGGGCAGATGCCGCCGGCGGAGAAGGATGCGGCGATGGCCGATTTCGCCGCCGGGCGGACCAGGGTGCTGGTGGCGACCACGGTGATCGAGGTGGGCGTGGACGTGCCGGATGCCACCATCATGGTGATCGAGCGGGCCGAGCATTTCGGCCTCGCCCAGCTGCACCAGCTGCGCGGGCGGGTCGGGCGCGGCGCTGCGCAATCGACCTGCCTGCTGATCTACCGGCCGCCGCTTACAGAGGGCGGCGCGCGCCGCCTTGCGATCATGCGCGAGACCGAGGACGGCTTTCGCATCGCCGAAGAAGACCTCGCCATGCGCGGGGCGGGCGACGTGATCGGCACCCAGCAATCGGGCCTGCCGCGCTTCATGGTGGCGGACCTGGAGCGCCAGGGGGCGCTGATGGAGGTGGCCCAGAGCGATGCCCGCAAGCTTCTGGCCGGGGATCCCGGGCTGGAAAGCGATCGGGGCCGGGCAGCGCGGCTGCTCTTGTGGCTGATGCGCCGGGATGAGGCGATTCGGCTGATCTCGGTGGGCTGAAGGCGTGGCCGCTTTCCTGCGCGCCGGGGCGCCGGGCGCGGGGGGTCAGACGGGCGATCCGCTTGAAATCGGCAGTGCCGGGCCGCGATTGTCGGCGCTGCGGGTTGCGGTGGCGGGGGCGATTGTCCTACTCATGGGAGCGGGAACTTCCCGCCGGAGGAAAACGAAGCCTGTTTTCGCTTTGTTAAGATTTGCAGAATAGAATTTGCAGACCGATCTGCGGGTAAACGGGGACGAGTGCATGCACGGACTGATAAACCGGTCGTTTGAGGTATTTCTCAAGGCCACATATGGCAACGACTTGTGGTGCAGGATCATGGAGGAGCTGGATGCGGGGATCGACACGTTCGAGCCGATGTTCATCTATGAGGATGCGCTGACCCAGGCGATGATAGATGCCGCGGCCCGTAATCTCTCCAAGCCGCGCGAGGATCTGCTGGAGGATTTCGGCACTTTCCTGGTGGCCGACCCCCGCAGCGAAAGACTGCGCCGCCTGCTGCGCTTCGGTGGGGTGGATTACGCCGATTTCCTGCATTCTCTGGACGACCTGCGCGGGCGCGCCCGGCTGGCAGTGCCCGAGCTCGACCTGCCGGCGCTGGAATTGCGCGAAATCGGCGAAGGCGAGTTCACCCTTACCTGCCAGACTCCGCACGAGGGATTCGGCCATGTGCTGCTGGGGGTACTGCGGGCGCTGGCCGATGATTACGGAGCGCTGGTCTTCATCGAGCTTCTGGCGCGCCGGGAGGATACCGACACCCTGTCGATCCGCCTGCTCGAGAGCGGCTTTTCGCAGGGGCGCGACTTTTCTCTGGCACGGGAGGCGGTGCAATGAGCGACAAGGCCGGGATCAGGCTCACCTACGAGGCCCTGGATCACATGATGCCGATGAACGTGGTCGTCAATCTGGAGGAAAGGATTGTCCATGTCGGCCCTACCATTGCCAAGGTCTGCGGGGACCGGGATCCGGTGGGGCGCAATTTCTTCGAGATATTCGAGGCGCGCCGCCAGCGGCCCCGGGCCAACCTGCTCGATGCCTGTGCGCGCTACGGGCGCAAGATATATATCCGTCTGCGCGACGAGTACCGCACTTCGCTGGTGGGGACGGCGACGGTGCTGCCCGATGGCAGGACCGGACTGATCAACATGTCCTTCGGTATTGCCGTGGTCGATGCGGTGCAGCGCTATGACCTGGCCGGTTCCGATTTCGCCGCTTCGGATCTGACGCTGGAGCTGCTCTACCTGGTCGAGGCCAACAGCGGAGCGCAGCGCGAAAGTTCGGCCCTGACCCGGCGCCTGTTCGGCGCCAAGCGCGCAGCCGAGAAGGATGCGGCCTCGGACATGCTGACAGGGCTGAAGAACCGCCGGGTGCTGGACCAGGTGCTGGAGAAGATGACCGCGCGCAACATGCCCTTCGCGCTGATGCATCTGGACCTCGATTTCTTCAAGGCCGTAAACGACCGGCTGGGCCATGCCGCGGGCGATGCGGTGCTCAAGGAAGTGGCACGCATCCTGACCGAGGAAACCCGCCCCCAGGATACGGTTGCCCGGGTCGGAGGGGACGAATTCGTGCTGGTCTTCGACCGGCTCACCGACCGGGACAAGCTGGCCCGGATCGCCGCGCGGATGATCAAGCGGCTGGAAGAGCCGATCCTGTTCAAGGGGGAGGAGGCGCGGATCTCGGCTTCGATCGGCATTGTCACCTCGCAGGCCTATGATCGCCCGGATGCGGCGCAGATGATGGAAGACGCGGATGCGGCGCTCTATGTCTCCAAGCAGCGCGGGCGGGCCTGCCATACCTTCTATGAACCGGGCATGGAGAACGAGGACCGCGACGCCCTGGCCGAAGAGGCCCGCCAGGCCCGGGCCTGAGCCGCCCCGCAAGCGCTTCCCGGCTCCGGCCACCGCTTGCTTCGGGTGCTCGCCGCGCCTATCCTGCCACCAGGACAGGCAGGACGGAGAAGGGGGCGCAAGGGGCGCATGAAGCTGGTGCGATACGGCGAAAGCGGGGCCGAAAAGCCCGGGATGCTGGACGAAGACGGGGTGCTGCGCGACCTTTCCGGCGTGGTCGAGGATATCGCCGGCGCGGCGCTGGCCGATCCGGGCTGGCGGCGCGGGCTTGATCCGGCGAGTCTGCCCAGGGTGACGGGCCGGCCGCGCCTTGGCCCCTGCGTTGGCGGCACCGGGAAGTTCATCGGCATCGGCCTGAATTACGCCGACCATGCGGCCGAGGCGGGGATGGAGGTGCCTGCGGAACCGGTGCTGTTTCTCAAGGCGACCAGCGCCATTTCCGGCCCGAACGACCCGATCCTCCTGCCGCGCGGCTCGCAAAAGACCGATTGGGAAGTGGAGCTCGGCGTGGTGATCGGACGGGGCGGAAAATATATAGACGAGCGGGAGGCGCTGGACCATGTGGCGGGCTATTGCGTGGTCAATGACGTCTCCGAACGCGCCTATCAGATTGAAATGGCCGGGCAATGGGCCAAGGGCAAGGGCTGCGACAGTTTCGGGCCGATCGGTCCCTGGCTGGTCACGGCGGATTCGGTTCCGGATCCGCAGAACCTGCGCATGTGGCTCGAGGTCAATGGCCGCAGGATGCAGGAGGGCTCCACGAAGACGATGGTTTATACCGTACCCTTCCTGGTGAGCTACCTGAGCCGCTTCTTCAGCCTTCAGCCCGGAGACATCATCACCACCGGCACTCCCCCCGGCGTGGGCATGGGCCAGAAGCCGCCGCGCTACCTGCGTGCGGGGGACGTGGTGCGCCTGGGTATCGAGGGGCTGGGAGAGCAGCGCCAGGAAGTCGTGGCGGAGGCCGGCAGCTGAGCCTTGGGGGCGCGGGGCGGAAAAGCGCTGCCCGGGATGTGCCGCCGGTACTCCCGGCCGCGATTTTCTGCGAAAAACGCTACCCGTGTCGCTGCGCGGGCAGAGAGCCGGCCGGCGGGCACAGGCATCCGGCAGGAAGCCAGAGCGGGTCCTGACCCTAGCCGTCGAAATCCACCTCCTGTACCAGCCTCAGCGCCGCCGGCCGCTGGCGGGCGATTTCGGTGAGGTCGATATCGTCCGGGGTGAAGCTGCCCCAGCCTGCGACCAGTTCCGAAGGCCGGCTGCCCGGTGCCACGGGGTATTCGTAATTCACCTCGGCATAGATCTCCTGGGCTTCGGGGGAGGCGAGGAATTCCATGAGCCGAATGCCGGCTTCGCGGTTCGGCGCATGGGCCGCGAGCGCCATGCCGGAGATGTTTATGTGGGTGCCCGCGCCCTCGAAGGTCGGGAAGACCACGTTCACGCTCTCGGCCCATTCGCGCTGCTCCGGGTCTTCCAGCATCTTGCCCATGTAATAGGTATTGCCCAGGGCGATGTCGCACTGGCCGGCCCAGACCGCCTTGACCTGGGCGCGGTCGTTGCCCTGGGGCTTGCGGGCGAGGTTGGCCTTGAGCCCTTCGAGCCAGGCGCGGGTCGCGGCCTCGCCGTGATGGGCGATATGGGCGGCAACCAGCGCCAGCGTATAGGGGTGGGTGCCGGAGCGGGTGCAGATGCGCCCGCGCCATTTCGGGTCGGCGAGGTCTTCGTAGGTGGTGACTTCGCCCGGCGCCACCGCTTCCTTCGAGGCGAAGACCACCCGCGCGCGGCTGGTAAGGGCGAACCAGCGCCCCTCCGGGTCGCGAAAGCGGGCGGGGATATTGGCGCTGAGCGCATCCGACTCTACCTGCTGGGTCACGCCGGCCTCCACCGCGCCGTTGAGCCGGGCGATATCGGTGGTGAGGATCACGTCGGCGGGCGAGCGCGCGCCCTCGGCGGCGAGGCGCTCGATCATGCCCTTGTTGAGAAAGGCGATATTGACCGCGATGCCGGTCTCTTCGCTGAAGGCGTCCATCAGCGGCCGGATCAGCTCGGGCTGGCGGTAGGAATAGACATTGACCTCATCGGCCAGCGCCTCGGTGGCGGCGGTGGCGAGGGCGGTGGCGCCGGCCAGCGCCAGGGCGAGAAGGGGGGCGTGTTTCATCTTGCGCATCTCCTTGTTGCTGGGGCAGTTAAACCTGAGAAAAACACTCAGGTCAATACCCAAT
>JALWJU010000567.1 GCA_026997055.1 Paracoccaceae bacterium
CCGTAGGGGGCCGGGTTTTCGACCGAGCCGCCGCGAAACACCGCCGAGCCGGCCACGAAGCAATCGGCCCCGGCGGCGGCCAGCGCGCCGACGGTGTTCGGGTCCACCCCGCCATCGACCTGGATGTGGATTTCGCGGTCGCCGATCATCTTGCGGATCTCGGCCACCTTGTCCACCGAAGAGGGGATGAATTTCTGCCCGCCAAAGCCGGGATTGACGCTCATCACCAGCACCATGTCGGCAAGGTCCAGCAGGTATTCGACCGCCGAGGCGGGCGTGCCCGGATTGAGCGCGATGCCGGCCTTCCTGCCGGTGGCGCGGATCGCCTGGAGCGTGCGGTGCGGGTGCGGCCCGGCCTCCACATGGGCCACGATCATGTCGGCGCCGGCCTCGGCATAGGCCTCGATATAGGGGTCCACCGGGGCGATCATCAGATGCACGTCCATGAAGGTCTTCACATGCGGGCGAAAGGCCGCCACGGCGGGCGGGCCGAAGGTGAGATTGGGCACGAAATGCCCGTCCATCACGTCCACATGCACCCAGTCGGCGCCCTGGGCCTCGATAGCCTGAATCTCGCGACCGAAATCGGCAAAATCGGCGGAAAGGATCGAAGGCGCGATCTTGATGGAACGGTCAAAGGGCATTGCAGTCTCCCGGTTGGATATGTTGCGGAGCCGGAAAATCTCCCTTCCCCTCTGCGGCAAAATGCTGCATGATCGGAGCAAGGGTCAATTCTGTCTCCACGTTCAGATAGCCTTGCCGGTGGCGGGGGTCCAGACCGCCGCCGGCACAGACCCGGCTCAGTTCACCACTGGATCGAGGCTGCCGGAAGCGTAGCGCTTGGCCATTTCGTCCATGTCGATGACGTCGATCTTGGAAGCATTGCCGGCGGTGCCGAAGCGCTCGAAGCGGTCGCGCACCAGCTTGCCCATCTCCTCCATGGCCGGGATCAGGAACTTGCGCGGGTCGAATTCGGTCGGCTTTTCCTGTGCCACCTTGCGGAACTGGCCGGTGAGCGCCATGCGGTTGTCGGTGTCGATATTGACCTTGCGCACGCCGGACTTGATGCCCTTTTCGATCTCCTCGACCGGCACGCCGTAGGTCTGGGCCATCTCGCCGCCATACTCATTGATCAGGTCCTGAAGATACTGGGGCACGCTGGAAGAGCCGTGCATCACCAGATGCACATCGGGAATGCGGGCGTGAATGGCCTCGATCTGGCTGATCGCCAGCGTCTCGCCGGTAGGCTTCTTGGAGAACTTGTAGGCGCCGTGGCTGGTGCCGCAGGCAATGGCCAGCGCATCGACCTTTGTCAGCTTGACGAATTCGGCCGCCTCGTCCGGGTCGGTCAAGAGCTGGTCCTTCGACAGCTTGCCCTCGGCGCCGGAGCCGTCTTCCTTGGCCGCTTCGCCGGTCTCGAGGCTGCCCAGCACGCCCAGCTCGCCCTCGACCGAGGCGCCGACCCAATGCGCCATGCGCGCGACCCGCTCGGTGATGTCCACGTTATAGGCGAAATCGGCGGGGGTCTTCATGTCGGCCTTGAGCGAGCCGTCCATCATCACGCTGGTAAAGCCGTGGCGGATCGCCGAAAGGCAGGTCTGCTCGTTGTTGCCGTGGTCCTGGTGCAGGCAGATCGGGATATGCGGATACATCTCCGCCAGCGCCTGCACCATGTGGCGCAGCATGATGTCGCCGGCATAGGAGCGCGCGCCGCGGCTGGCCTGAAGGATCACCGGGGCGTCGCATTCGTCGGCCGCCTTGAGGATCGCCAGACCCTGCTCCATGTTGTTGATGTTGAAGGCCGGCACGCCGTAGTCGTTTTCGGCGGCGTGGTCCAGAAGTTGCCTGAGAGTGATAAGTGCCATGTCCGGGCCTCCTTACAGAAGTGATTTCGCGGCTTCGGCCACGGCCTCGGCCGTGATGCCGAAATGTTCGTAGAGCTTGCCGGCCGGGGCCGAGGCGCCGAAGCCGGTCATGCCGACAAAGGCGCTGTTGCAGCCCAGAAGCGGCCCCCAGCCCTGCTCGATGGCGGCTTCCACGCCCACGCGCGGCGCATCGCCCAGCACCACGGCGCGGTATTCGTCGCTCTGCTCGGCAAAGGCTTCGAAGCAGGGGGCCGAGACCACCGCGGCCCTGATGCCGTCCTTGGCCAGAAGCTCGGCGGCGTTCACGGCGATCTCCACCTCCGAGCCGGTGGCGATCAGGGTCACGTCGCGCGCGCCGTCCGTGTCGCGCAGCACATAGGCGCCCCGGGCGACCATGTTGGCCTCGGTGTGGCTGGTGCGCAGGGTCGGCAGGCCCTGGCGGCTGAGCGCCAGCGCGCTGGGCGTCGTCGGCTGGGCCAGGGCGTCCTGCCAGGCTTCGGCGGTCTCGACCACATCGGCCGGGCGATAGACGCGCAGGTTGGGCATGGCGCGCAGGCTGGCCAGGGTCTCCACCGGCTGGTGGGTGGGGCCGTCTTCGCCAAGACCGATGGAGTCATGCGTGAGCACATGCACCACCGGCACCCCCATCAGCGCACCGAGGCGAATGGCGCCGCGCATGTAATCGGCGAAGGCCAGGAAGGTGCCGCCATAGGGCACGAAGCCGCCATGCAGCCAGAGGCCGTTCATGATCGCGCCCATGCCGTGCTCGCGCACGCCGTAATTGATGTAGGAGCCGGCGTAATTGTCGCGGGTGACGGGCTCCATGCCGCTGGTCTTTGTGAGGTTGGAGCCGGTGAGGTCGGCCGAGCCGCCCACCGTGTTGGGAAGCGTGGCATTGACCACCTCGAGCGCCATCTGGCTGGCCTTGCGGGTGGCGACCTTGGGGGCGTCTTTCGCGAGGCGCGCCTTGTATTGCTCGATGGCCCCGGCCAGCGCCGCCTGGTCGGGGGCGCGATGGGCGGCCTCGAAGGCCTCGCGCTTCGGGCTCGCGGCCAGGCGGGCCTCCCATGCCTCGCGCGCGGCCTTGCCGCGGGCGGCGATGGCGCGCCAGTCGGCATAGACCTCGTCGGGCACCTCGAAGGGCGGGTAATCCCAGCCAAGCTCCTTGCGCGCGGCGGCGATTTCCTCCTCGCCCAGCGGCGCGCCGTGGGTGGCCGACGTGCCCTGCTTGTTGGGCGCGCCGAAGCCGATGATGGTGCGACACGCGATCATCGAGGGCCTGTCGGTCACCGCGCGCGCGGCCTCGATGGCGGCGGCAATGGCCTCGTTGTCGTGCCCGTCCACGGACTGCACATGCCAGCCGGCGGCCTCGAAGCGGGCCTGCTGGTCCATGGAGGTGGAGACGGAAGTGGCGCCGTCGATGGTGATGCGGTTGTCGTCCCACAGCACGATCATCCGGCCAAGCCCGAGATGCCCTGCGAAATCAATGGCTTCGTGGCTGATCCCCTCCATCAGGCAGCCATCGCCGGCGATCACGTAGGTGTAGTGGTCCACCAGATCCTCGCCGTAGCGGGCATTGGCCATGCGCTCGGCCAGCGCCATGCCGACAGCGGTGGAGATGCCCTGCCCGAGCGGGCCGGTGGTCACTTCGATCCCCTTGGCATGGCCGTATTCCGGGTGCCCGGCGGTGCGATAGCCGAACTGGCGGAAATTGCGGATCTGCTCCATGTCCATGTCGTCATAGCCGAGCAGGTGGTTGATCGCATAGACCAGCATCGAGCCATGCCCCGCGCTCATCACGAAGCGGTCGCGGTCGGCCCACTTGTCGGCCGAGGGGTCGATGTTGATGAAGCGGTTGAACAGCACCGTGGCCACATCCGCAAGCCCCATCGGCGCGCCGGGATGGCCGGAATTGGCGGCCTGGATCGCGTCCATCGCCAGCGCGCGGATCGCGTTCGCCATCATCTTTTCGTTGCTCATCGGGATGTCTCCTCAGGCACGTTTGCTCTCGCGCACCAGGCGCTCGATCATCGGGGTAAAGATCAGCTGCATGGCCAGGTCCATCTTGCCGCCGGGGATGACGATGGAATTGGCCCGGCTCATCCAGCTGTCGTGGATCATGCTGATCAGGTAGGAAAAGTCGATACCCCGCGGATTGGCAAAGCGGATCACCACCAGGCTTTCGTCCGGGGTCGGGATCCAGCGGGCGATGAAGGGATTCGAGGTATCGACCACCGGCACGCGCTGGAAATTGATGTCGGTCTTGGAAAATTGCGGGGTGATGCAGTGCACATAGGCATCCATCCTGCGCAGGATGACGTCGGTCACCGCCTCGGTGGTATAGCCCCGCTGGGCCTTGTCGCGGTGGATCTTCTGGATCCATTCGAGATTGATCACCGGGACCACGCCGATCTTGAGGTCGGCATATTTGGCTATGTTCACCTCGTCATTGACCACCGCGCCGTGCAGGCCCTCGTAAAACAGGACGTCGCTGTCGGGAGCGAACTCCTCCCAGTCGGTGAATTCGCCCGGCGGCACGCCGTATTTCGCGGCCTCGGCATCGTCATGGACATAATGGCGGGTGCGCCCGCGCCCGGTCTCGCCGTATTCGCGGAACACGCGCTCGAGCTCGCCAAGCTCGTTGGCCTCGTAGGAAAAGTGGCTGAAGCCGTGGTCGCCCGCCGCATAGCGGCGCTCGAGCTCGGCCTTCATGTCGGCGCGGTTGTATTTGTGAAAGGCATCGCCTTCGATCGACACCGCCGTGACCCCCTCGCGGCGGAAGATCTGGTCGAAGGTGTTCTTGACCGTGGAGGTGCCGGCGCCGGAAGAGCCGGTGACGGAGATGATCGGGTGTTTCTTGCTCATGGTGTTTCCTCAGCGTTCAGACGCGGATCATTCAGGCGCGGAACAGGCCGCGATTGCCGAAAAGGGCGGAGACTTCCTCGCGAGGCAGGTCCTGATAGGCGGCCACGCGGGCGACCTTCTCGGCAGAGCCGAAGACGAAGGGGGTGCGCGCATGCAGGCTGTCGGCCTGCTGGCCCAGCAGCCGGTCGTGGCCGTCGGTGGCCTTGCCGCCGGCCTGCTCGATCAGAAAGGCGATCGGCGCGCATTCATAGACCATGCGCAGGCGGCCGCGCTCATAGGTGGGGCGCTTGTCGCCGGGATAGAGGAAGATGCCGCCGCGGGTGATGATCCGGTGGGTCTCGGCCACCAGCGAGGCCACCCAGCGCATGTTGTAATTGCGCTCGTGCGGGCCTTCGTCCCCGGCCAGGCAATCGTCGATATAGGCGCGGATACCGGCGGGCCAGTGGCGGTAATTGGAGGCATTGATGGCGAATTCGCTGCTGGTCTCGGGCACTTCGAGGCGCTCATGGGTGAGGATGAAGCGGCCGCTGTCCGGGTCCAGCACATAGGATTGCACCCCGTCACCGAAAGTCACGACCATATTGGTCTGCGGCCCGAAGATGATGTAGCCGCCGGCGATCTGCTCGTCGGTGGGGCGCAGGAAGGAGCCGTGCGCATCGCCCGGCTTCGCCTCGAAGATCGAAAAGATCGTGCCGATGGAAACGTTGACGTCGATATTGGAAGAGCCGTCCAGCGGGTCGATGGCCAGGGCAAGCGTGCCGCCTTCGTCGATCTCCACCACGTCGTCCTGCTCCTCGGAGGCGTAGTAGCGCACGCCGCTGCCCCTGAGCGCGGCGGCAAAGGCATCGTCGGCCAGCACGTCGAGCGCCTTCTGCTGGTCGCCGCCGGTATTCTCGCCCACGGCCTCGGCCAGCGATCCTCCCAGCGGACCGCGCTTGATGGTGCGGCAAAGCTCCGCCCCCACCTCGGCCAGCGCCTCCATCGTCGGGCGCAGCCCCTCGGGGATGCGGGACTTGTCGGCTATCGCATCGGTTCGGGTCATCGTCATCTCCGTCATCTCCTCCCCCTGCTCTGCCTGTTGCCCTGGCCCCAGCCCCGCCGCGGCAGCTCCGGCAACTCTCTGTCAGAAACATCGCGGAAACACCCTTGTCCTGTCATAGATTGATGCTGTAGGAAATTTAAATATGCGAAGAAGCGGAGTTAATAATTTTTAACATGAAGCGGCCAGAAGCGATAACTTTCAAGCAATTGCGGGCACTTGCCGCAGTTGCGCAATATGGCTCGATCACCCGGGCGGCTGAGGCAATTCATCTCACCCCCCCGGCGGTGCATACCCAGCTGCGCCAGCTGGCCAGCCACCTGGGCGCCGATGTGCTGCGGCGCGGTGACGCAGGACGCATGGAGCTGACCGAAGAAGGCGAAGTGGTTCTGGACGCGGCCGGGCGCATCGAGGCCGAACTCGACATCTGCCTGAAATCGGTCACCGCGATCCGGGACGGATATGCCGGGCTGGTGCGCCTCGGGGTGGTATCGACCGGGAAGTATTTCGCCCCGGCTCTGGTGGCACATCTCAAGAAGGCCTTTCCGGCAATCAAGGTGGAGCTGACCGTGGGCAACCGCGACCAGATCATCGAGGCGCTGGACTACCGGCAGGTCCAGCTGGCGATCATGGGCCGCCCGCCGCGCAGCCCGGCCAATACCGCCGAGCCGGTGGGGCCGCACCCCCATGTATTCATCGCTCCGCCCGGCCATCCGCTGACCCGCGGCCGGATCGCCCCCGCCGACCTGCTCGGAGAAACCATCATCGAGCGCGAAGTCGGTTCCGGCACCCGCATCCTGCTCACCCGCTTCATGGACCGGATCGGCCAGGGCGCACCCTACGACACGATGTCGATGAGTTCGAACGAAACCATCAAGCAGGCGGTGATCGCCGGGCTCGGTATCGCCCTGATCTCGCAGCATACGGTGGTGGGAGAACTGCAGGCCGGGCGGCTGGTGACGCTGGACATCCCCGGCCTGCCGATCGAGCGCTCCTGGTACCTGCTGCACCGCTCCGATACCGAGCTTTCCGCCGCCGCACAGAAAATCCGCGCCCATATCTCCGACATGAAGGGCTCCTTCCTGCCGAAGCTCTGAGCCGCCACGGCCCGGCCAGGGCTGCCCTTGCGGCCCGCGCCCGGTTTTCGCGGAAAATCGCCCCGCGCGCCGGGGGCAGCCCGGCGAATCCCTACCCGCCGGTGCGCAAAGCCTCTGCTGCGCGCAGCCTGCCGCATTCGATTCCGCGCCAGTTGGTGAGGGGGCTGTCCGTATAGGCCCGCGCCACCGGGTCGTCCGGGGCGAGCGCACCGAATCTGCCCAGAAGCGCCGCAATCGCCGCCTCGGAGGCGCGGCTGCCGCCATCATCGACCTTGAGCGCGATTCCCAGCCCCCGCTCGGGCAATATCGCGGCAAACACCGCCTCGGCCCCGGTCTTGACCATGGCGCGCCCCTTCATGGCCCGCATCAGCCGGGTGCAGGCGCGCCCTTCGCCCGCGACCAGTTCCGGGTGGCGGGCCATGGCCTCGCGCAGGCGCACCATGGCGCGCTCGCGCACCGATCCCCCCGCACCGGCTCTGGCGAACCGTGCCATGGCCCGGGCGAGGCCGGTGAGCGAAGTGGCGAAATTGGGCGCCGAGCAGCCGTCGATGGCAAAGCCCGGGCTCGCTTCGCCGGTGACCTCCTCGAAGGCCGCACGCACCGCCACTTGCACCGGATGATCCGCCTCCACATATTCCGGCCCGCCGCCCAGGTGCCTGTTCAGGGTCAGAAAGCCCGCATGCTTGCCCGAGCAATTGTTATGCCACTGGCGCGGCGCCTCGCCCGCGCACAGCAGCGCCTTTTTCGCCTCCGCATCCCGGGGCATGTGCGCACCGCAGCGCAGATCGTCATCGCCAAGCCCCAGATCCGCCAGCCACCTCGCCACGCGGCTCGTGTGCATGGCCGCCGAATTGTGGCTGGCGCAGGCCAGCGCCAGCTGCTCGCTGCCGAGTCCGGCCGCATCCGCCGCCCCGCTTTCGACCAGCGCCAGCGCCTGCACCATCTTGCAGGCCGAGCGCGGCAGGATCGTCCGGCTCGGATCGCCCCAGGCGGCCACGATCTCGCCGCTTCTGTCCACCACCACCGCATGCCCCAGATGTTGCGACTCGAGAAACCCGCCCCGCCAGATTTCGGCCAGGACCACCGCCTTGCTCATCACGCCTCCTTTCGCTCCCCGTGACGCGCGAAATTCCGCCAACGGGGCTTTAACAAATCATCGCTTTCACGTTAGACTGACCGCGCAGGATGATAAACCGCGTGCCGCCGGCAGAGGCAGGGCACCGACATGAGGCAAGCAGCGGAGGCTGTCAGGAACATGAAACCGAAACTCGCATCCTTGATACTTGCGCTCGTACTGGCCGGGGCCGCTCCGGGGCCGGGAGCGCAGGCGCAGGATTCCACCAATCGCGTGTCCGCCAATACCGCCTGGAGCGTTTTCGTCGAGGACGACCCCAGGGAGTGCTGGGCCGTCTCCACCCCGAAGGAGACGGTCAATACCAGGGAAGGACGCCCGGTTTCGGTGCGCCGCGGCGCGATCCTGATGATGGTGAGCTGGCGGCCCGAGCAGAATATCGCCGGCGAGGTCTATTTTACCGGCGGTTATCCGTTCAAGCCCGGCTCGACGGTCGAACTGACCATCGGCAACGAGAAATTCCAGCTTTTCACCCAGGGCGAAGATGCCTGGCCAGCCTCGCCGGAGGAAGACGCCAGGATCATCGCGGCGATGAAACGGGGGACCGAGGCGGTGGCCGTGGCTTTCTCCAGGCGCGGCACTCGCACCCAGGATACGTTCAATCTGCTGGGCTTCACCGCCGCGGTCGAGGATGCGGCCAGGCGCTGCGGCAGCTAGCGGCTGTCCGTCAGGCGCCGGCCCTGCTCCCGATCCGGGCGTGCCCCATGAAACACAGGTAGCCCCATGCCCGCAGACAGCCCGATCCGCCCGGACCCGCTCCCCCTGCCGCGCAAGGCGCCGGCCGGGGGAAAGGCGAATCTCGTCGGCCTCACCCGCGACGCCCTGCGCGCGGCCCTGATCGCCGCCGGCACGCCCGAGAAGCAGGCGCGGATGCGCACCGCCCAGCTCTGGCAGTGGATCTACCAGAAGGGCGAGCGCGACTTCGCCGCCATGACCAATCTCGCCAAGCCCTACCGGGCGCTGCTGGCCGAGCATTTCACGATCGGGCTGCCCGAGCTTGTCACCCGCCAGATCTCGGCCGACGGCACCCGCAAATACCTGGTGCGCGTGGCCGGCGGCCACGAGGTCGAGGTGGTCTATATCCCCGAGACCGACCGGGGCACGCTCTGCGTCTCGAGCCAGGTCGGCTGCACGCTCACCTGCTCCTTCTGCCATACCGGCACCCAGAAGCTGGTGCGCAACCTCACGGCGGGCGAGATCGTCGGCCAGATCATGCTGGCGCGCGACAACCTGGACGACTGGCTCAGGCCCGGCGAGGGCATGGGCGAGCGCCCGCGCCTCATCTCCAACATCGTGCTGATGGGCATGGGCGAGCCGCTCTACAATTTCGAGGCGGTGCGCGATGCGATGCGGATCGCCATGGATGGCGAGGGGATCGGCCTTTCGCGCCGGCGCATCACGCTTTCGACCTCCGGCGTGGTGCCCGAGATCGAACGCGCCGGGCGCGAGATCGGCTGCATGCTGGCGGTGAGCCTGCACGCCACCACAGACGCGGTGCGCGACCGCCTGGTGCCGATCAACAGGCGCTGGAACATCGCCGCCCTGCTCGAAGCCCTGCGCGCCTATCCGAAGCTCTCGAATTCCGAGCGCATCACCTTCGAATACGTGATGCTCCGGGGCGTGAACGACAGCGACGAAGACGCCCGCCGGCTGGTACGCCTGATCGGAGGCATCCCCGCCAAGATCAACCTGATCCCGTTCAACGAATGGCCCGGCGCGCCCTATCGCCGCTCCTCTGAGAGCCGCATCCGCGCCTTCGCCGACATCCTCTACAAGGCCGGCTATGCAACCCCGATCCGCACGCCGCGCGGCGAAGACA
>JALWJU010000568.1 GCA_026997055.1 Paracoccaceae bacterium
GCCGATGAGGGCGACATTGCCACGGTGAAGACACCGGGCGGGGTGAAGGAATTCGAGATCCTGTCGGTGAAGTACGTCTGAGCGCGCGCCCGTGAAATCCCTCTTCATCGGCGAGCAGATCGCCCTGACCCTGTGGGTCGGCGGCATGTGGATCATCGGCTACGTGGTGGCGCCGCTGCTGTTCAAGAGCCTCGACGATCGCATGCTGGCGGGCAATCTCGCCGGCCAGTTGTTCACCATCATGAGCTACATCGGCCTGGTCTGCGCCCTGTTGCTCCTCAGCGGGCAGCTGGCGTCCCTGGGCGGCGAGGTGCTGCGCGCCTGGCGTTTCTGGCTGCTGCTGGCCATGCTGGTGGTGCTCCTCGCGGGCCAGTTCGTGCTCCAGCCCATGATGGCGGAACTCAAGGCCGCCGGCCTGGATGGCGAGAACGCCGCGCGCTTCGGCCGCCTGCACGGCGTGGCCTCCATCCTGTTCCTGTTCAACAGCCTCGCCGGGCTGGCGCTGGTGGTGGCAGGTTTACGCGCGACGCAAGCCTGAATGCGAAGTGTGGCGACAAGGGCTTGGGCAAGCCAGACAGGTCTTACCCGTTTTCTCTCCCGGAGGAACCTCGGTGCCCGCCAGGGTAGAGGATCAGGGTGAGGGGGATCGGATCCTCGCTCCTCGCCACTCGAAACTGAGTCTTTTTCAGCGTGGCAGGGTGATGCGGGGCTTGTCCGCCCTGCGGTAGAAGACGCCGATGTGGCCGATGGCCTGCACCAGCTCGGCCCGGCAGCGCTCGCCCACCGTGTCCTGCATGGCCTGGCGGGCCGCCCGGTCCCCGCAGTTGAAGCGCACCTTGATGAGTTCGTGATGGGCCAGTGCCTGGTCGATCTCGGCCAGCACCGCCTCGTGCAGCCCGCCGCCGCCGACGATCACCACCGGCCTGAGGGCGTGGGCGCGGGCGCGGAGGAACTTCTTCTGGGTCGGCGAGAGGCGCATGGTGTCGGTTCGGCTGTGGCCCGCTCCAGGCGGCGGGCAGGGGCGCGCAGTGTACCTGTCCGGGGCCATGGCGTCACCCCGTGCCCCGCCGGGAGGCGGCCGGCAGGCGCCGGCGGAGGCGATTTTCCCTTTGTCAACAGATAGCTATATCATGTCCTCACCGGGCGAGAGCGAAGTCTGAAACATGGCACGATCCAGAAGCAGTCACCGCTGGCTGCGCGAACATTTCGACGACCACTGGGTCAAGCAGGCCCGGAAAGAGGGCTATCGCTCGCGGGCGGTGTACAAGCTCCAGGAAATCGACCAGCGCGACCGCCTCATCCGGCCCGGCATGACCATCATCGACCTGGGGGCGGCCCCCGGCGGCTGGTCCCAGTACGCCGCCCGGCGCCTGGACGGGCGAGGGCGGGTCATCGCACTGGATGTCCTGCCCATGGACAGCCTCGCCGGCGTGGAGGTCCTGGAGGGTGATTTCACCGAGCAGGCGGTGCTCGACGCCCTGCTGGCCTCCCTCGGTGATACGCCCGTGGACCTTGTTATGTCGGATATGGCCCCCAATCTCAGTGGTAACCGGGCGGTGGATCAGCCGCGCGCCATGTACCTGGCCGAGCTGGCGCTGGACCTGGCGGGGCAGGTGCTGCGCCCGGGCGGTGACTTCCTGACCAAGGTCTTCCAGGGGGAGGGGATCGACGATTTCCGCGCCCGCTGCAAGGAGAACTTCGGCAAGCTCATCACGCGCAAGCCACGCGCCTCGCGGCCGCGCTCCACCGAGCAGTACCTGCTGGCGCGGGACTATCGGGGCGGAATATAGTAGGCTTGTGGAAAGCGTCTAAACGGGCCGGTGGCCCACGCATCATGGCGGGTTCAAGAGGTTGAACGACTTGGCAAAAAACGTACTTCTGTTGGTCATTATCGCCCTCATCCTGATGATGGTTTTCCAGAACCTGGGTCAGCATGCGGCCGAGAGCAATGAGATCAGCTATTCCCAGTTCATGCAACTGGTGGATCAACGCGAGGTGGTGGAGGCCATCTTCCAGGAGAAGACCATCTCCGGCAAGCTCAAGGACGGCTCCCGCTATTCCACCTACACCCCGGAGACGGACTACACCGTGCTCATCGGCGAACTGCGCAAGGCGGGGATCGAGATCCGCGCGCGGCCGGTGGAACAGTCCTTCCTGTGGCCCCTGCTCTCCAGCCTCTTTCCCTTCCTGCTCATCATCGGCGTGTGGATCTTCTTCATGCGCCAGATGCAGGGTGGCGGCGGCGGCCGCGGCGCC
>JALWJU010000569.1 GCA_026997055.1 Paracoccaceae bacterium
ACCCCCCAGGCGCGGGCGCGCGCGCGGGCCGAGGAGACGGCGACGAAGTGGCCCGGCGCCTCGAGCCCCGCCGCTTCGAGCCAGGCGCGGGCGGTGGCGGCGTTCTGCATGGTTTCCTGGGTGGCGAAGGTCTTGGAGGCGACGATGAACAGGGTGCGGGCCGGATCGAGGCCGCGGGTCGTGTCGGCGAAATCGGCGCTGTCCACGTTGGAGACGAAATGCAGGCGCGGCCCGTCATGGCAGGGCGCAAGCGCGCGGCTGGCCATGACGGGGCCGAGGTCGGAGCCGCCGATGCCGATATTGACCACATCGGCGAAGGGCGCGCCGGCCGGGGAGGCGATCCGCCCCGCGCGCACAGCATCGGCAAAGGCACGCATCCGCGCCAGCGTCTCGAGCGCGCCGGGATCGGCCCAGTCGCAGCCCTCCGGCGCGCGCAGGGCGACATGCAGCGCGGCGCGGTCTTCGGTTTCGTTGATAGGTTCGCCGGCGAACATGGCGGCGCGGCGCGCGGCGAGCCCCGCGGCTTCGGCCAGCGCCAGCAGGTCCTGGCGCGTGGCCGGGTCGATATTGGTGCGCGAATAGTCCAGCAGCAGCCCGTCCGCGCGCACCGAGAAAGCCTCGGCGCGGGCGGGATCGGCGGCAAAGAGATCGGTGATGCGCCGCGCGCGCGCACGCGCGGCCCGCATGTCAAGCTGCCGCCACAGGGCCCCGGGCGCGCCCGCGGCGCCGGCTCCCCCTTCTGCGGCCCGCTCCCCGGTCTCGCCCGCGCTCATGGCGCCCAATGCACTTCGAGCCCGTCCAGAAACGCGGCGATCGGCGCTTCTTCGGGGAGCTTTCCGCGGGCCTCTTCCAGCGCCGCGCGCTTGGCCTCGCCGGTGATGAGCAGGTGGCGCGCAAGCGCCCCCTTGAGCACCGGCGCGCTCAGGGTCACGCGCACCTCCTCCAGCCCGGGCGCGCGCATGGCCACCAGCGCCGGGGCATTGGGCGAAAGCGCGGTCGAAAGCTTGTCGCCGCCCGGAAACAGGCTCGCCGCATGCATGTCCTCGCCCATGCCCAGCAGCGCCACGTTCAGCGGCAGGATCGCCCGCACCCCCCCTTCCAGCGCCGCCAGGCTCTCCTCCGGCGTGCCCGTATCCGCATGGAGCGGCACCAGACCGGCCGCCGCCGCGCGCCCCTTGAGCAGGCGCTCGCGCAAGAGCCTTGTATTGGAGCGCGGATCCTCCTCGCCCACCCAGCGCTCGTCGGTCAGCACCACATCGACCCGCTCCCAGTCCAGCGGCTGGTCGGACAGGAGTTCGAAGACCGGCCCCGGCGTACTGCCGCCAGGCACGGCGAGGCTGACCCGGCCGGGGCGCGAAAGCGCCAGGGTCAGGTCGCGCACGAGCGCATCCGTTACTCCCATATGCAGCAGTTCGCGGTCCGGGTAACTGCGCAGTTTCATGCCTTGAGCTCCCTCCATCGGCGCGCATCCCTGTGGAGCAGGATAGCCGCATCCTCGGGCCCCGTCGAGCCCGGCTCGTAAGCCAGCGGCCGGTCGCCGCGCGCTTCCCAGCCGGCGATGATCGGATCGGTCCAGGCCCAGGCGGCCTCCACCTCGTCGCCGCGCATGAACAGGGTCTGGTCGCCCCGGATCACGTCCATGATCAGCCGCTCATAGGCGTCGGGCGCCTCCGCCGCCTCCGCGCCCAGCGCCTCGGCAAAGGTCATGTCCAGCGGCACGTCGATGAGGCGCATGCCGCCGGGGCCGGGCTCCTTGATCGTCACCTTGAGGTCCATGCCCTCGTCGGGCTGCAGGCGGATCGAAAGCTCGTTGGCCCCCTGCCCCGGCGGGCTGTCGAAGATCGAATGCGGCGGCTCCTTGAACTGGATCACGATCTCGCTCATCCGCGCCCTGAGCCGCTTGCCGGTGCGCAGGTAGAAGGGCGTGCCGTTCCAGCGCCAGTTGGAAATCTCGAGCCTGAGCGCGATGAAGCTCTCGGTGGTGCTGTCCGGGTTGCCCACATCCTCGCGATAGGAGGGCACGCCCGGCCCGGCCTGATACTGCCCGCGCACGATGTCCTCGGGCGCCACCGGATCGAGCGCGCGGATCACCTTGAGCTTCTCGTCGCGCACCGCGTCGGGGTCGAATTTCGAAGGTGGCTCCATGGCGGTGAGGCAGAGAAGCTGCATCAGGTGGTTCTGCACCATGTCGCGCATGGCGCCGGCGCGGTCGTAATAGGCGCCGCGCCCGGCAACCCCCACGCTCTCGG
>JALWJU010000570.1 GCA_026997055.1 Paracoccaceae bacterium
CGCGAAGCCGGGCTGCAGGCGCCATAATCGTTTCCAATTTGTCCGGCTTTTTCCTTATTTCGGCAAAATTGTTGCCGCGCTTGCCCGGTTGACTGTTTCCCGAGCAGAAACGGGAGGCAACAATGTCCTACATCCACGAACAATCCGCCTTCGAGACCCGCAAGGTGCTCGACATCCTCACCCGCGAGCGCGCCATGGCGCTGAGCGTGCGCGAATGGAAGCACCGCCTGGCCGGCTACGGCTACAGGATCCGTGAAACCGATCGCGGGCAGGTGGTCACCTCCGCAGCCCTGGGCCACGAGATCTGCCCGGTCCCGGCGCGGCTGCTCTGAAGCCCGGCCCGCGGCGAAATGCCCGGCCGCCGCCCATGCCGCGCGGCCGGAAACCGGCCCGCCACCGCTGCCGGCGCGATTTTTCCGCGAAAAATCGTTTCGCGCGGGGGCTGCCGGGCTCAGCCGCTGCCGTCCCGTCGCCCTTACCGCCCCGGGATCTCTGCGCGCTTCTCGCCTGCGCCGGGCCAGTTCTCCACCGCCTCCACCGCCTCGGCCGCGGTTTCCACGAAGCGGAACAGTTCCAGATCCTCGGGCGAAATGGTCCCGGCTTCGGCCAAGGCCTGCCAGTCGATGATCTTCGTCCAGAAATCGCGACCGAACAGCAGGAACGGGATCCGCTTCATCCGCCCGGTCTGGATCAGGGTCAGGGTCTCGAAGGTCTCGTCCAGCGTACCGAAGCCCCCCGGAAACACCGCCAGCGCATTGGCGCGCATCAGGAAGTGCATCTTGCGCACGGCGAAATAGTGGAAATTGAAGCAAAGTTCCGGGGTGACGTATCGGTTCGGCGCCTGTTCGTGGGGCAGCACGATATTGAGGCCGATGGAGATGCCCCCGGCATCGGCCGCGCCGCGATTGCCCGCTTCCATCACCCCCGGCCCGCCGCCGGTGACGATCACGTTTTCGCTCTGGCGGCCGTTCTTCATGCTTTTCAGCGTGATCAGCCGGGCGAATTCGCGCGCCTCGTCGTAATACCTGCTCAGCCCCGCCAGAGTCTCGGTGCGCGCCCGGTGCTTATGCGCCGGATCGGGGATGCGCGCACCGCCGAACAGCACCACGGTGCTGTTCACCCCATATTCCTGCATCCCCATTTCCGGCTTCAGAAGCTCCAGCTGCAGGCGCACCGGGCGCAGTTCGTCGCGGCACAGGAAGGCCTCGTCGTCGAAGGCGAGCCTGTAGGCGGGTGAGCGGGTCTGGGGCGTGTCGGGGATATGGTGCGCCGCCTCGCGGTCCTCGTGGCTGCGACGGAAGGGGTGACTGCGCTGGATATCGGACATCTGCTCTCCTCGGTGGCTTCGGGTCCCGCCATTGTGCGGGTGCGTTTGGCGCAGTATAGCCGAAGGGGAGGGCGGGGCCAGTGACGTTTTGAGGAGGCGGGCGAGGGCTGGGAGGCAGAGGTTTCGGGGGGCAAGGGATAGAGCAAGGGATAGAGATGGTGACGGGCGAAGAGATCGAGGCAGCGGCGCGGCGAATCGCGCCCCATGTGCTGTGCACGCCGGTGCTGCGCCATGACGCGCTCTGCGGGCAGCCGCTGGAACTGAAGCTCGAACAGGTGCAGCATACGGGCTCGTTCAAGGTGCGCGGGGCCTTCAACACGCTCCTGAGCAAGGCGGTTCCCGCGGCCGGGCTGGTGGCCGCTTCCGGCGGCAATCACGGCGCGGCGGTGGCCCATGCGGCCCGCGCGCTCGGCTACCGGGCGCGCATCTATGTGCCGGAACTGGCGGGAGCCGCCAAGATCGCCCTGATCCGCGACCTTGGCGCCGAGCTCGTGGTGGTGCCGGGCGCCTATGGCGACGCCCTTGCGGCGGCGCTGGAATACGAAGCCGAGACCGGCGCCATGCAGATCCATGCCTATGACGCGCCGGGCACCGTGGCCGGGCAGGGCACCGTCTTTCGCGAATGGGAGGGGCAGGGGCTCGCGGCCGACACGGTACTGGTCGCCGTGGGGGGCGGCGGGCTGATCGCCGGGGCCATGGCTTGGTTCGGCGGTCGGCGCAAGGTGGTGGCGGTGGAGCCCGAACGCGCCCCGACCCTGGCCCGGGCGCTGGAACACGGAGCCGAAACCGAAGTGGAGGTCTCGGGCATCGCCGCCAATGCCCTCGGAGCGCGGCGGATCGGGCGGATCTGCCATGAACTGGCACTGGCGCAGGGGATCGAAAGCGTACTGGTCAGCGATGAAGCGATTCTCGCGGCCCAGA
>JALWJU010000571.1 GCA_026997055.1 Paracoccaceae bacterium
GCCTCTGGCCGGCCCCGGCATCGCCCGGGGCCTCCCGGCTTCGCTCACCTGGCTTCAATCGCTCCCCCTCGGCTCCCGCAGGAAGGGCAGGGCCTTGCGGAAGTAGTCCCAGCCGGTGAGCATGGTCAGCATTGCCGCCAGCCACAGGAGCACCACTCCGCCCCGGCCGGCCCAGAGCATTCCCTGATATTTCCAGCCCAGGCCGAGCGGGTCTTCCCTCGTGCCGGCGAGGATTTCGGCCAGCGCTCCGGGCTCCAGGGCGATGCTCTGCATGTTCAGGTAATGCTCGAAGATACCCTTGGAAAACAGCACCGCGATGGCCACCATCTGCACCATGGTCTTCCACTTGGCCAGCCCCGTGACCCTGAGCGCGCGGGCACGCTCGCCGAGGGTCTCGCGCAGGCCCGAGACAAAGACCTCCCGGTAGATGATCAGCGCCGAGGGAAGCACGATCCAGGGAGTGAGGCCCGAATAGCCATTGATCACCAGCAGCGCGATCAGCACCATGGCCTTGTCGGCGATCGGGTCCATGGCCGCGCCAAAGGCGCTTTCCTGGCTCCAGGCCCGGGCCAGGTAGCCGTCGATGTAATCGGTGGCGGCGGCGACCAGGAACAGCACCAGCGCGAACCAGTCCGACCACGGGTGATGGAAATAGAGGAACATCACCGGCAGGAGCGGCGCGGCGATCAGCCGGCCGATGGTCAGGATATTGGGGATGGTCCATTTCATGGGGTCTTGTTACCCGTTTGCCGGGGCGCATGGAAGCACTGATGTGGGGCTGCGGCGGAGTGCGCGGTGCTGGTGCCGGGGGGCGGGCGCGGGCGCTGGTTCGTTGGTTTCGGTCCGCGCCGGTCCGCTCCTCCGCTTCTTGCCCTGCCGGGCCGATCCGTCCGGCCGATCCGTCCGGCGCCCTCAATGCGGCCGGGTCAGGATGAACAGCGCAACCGCGCCCAGGCTGGCGCCCTGGGCCGCCAGCGCCCATCCAGGCACGCCAAGGGCCAGCGACAGGGCGAAGACGGCGGCGATGGAGAGCATTGCCAGCCCCTTGGCCCGGCGCGATATGGCACCGCGCTCGGCCCAGTCGCGGATCGGCGGGCCGAACAGGGGGTGCCCGGTCAGCCAGTCATGCACCCGCCTCGAGGAACGCGAGAAGAAGAATCCCGCCAGCAGCAGGAAGGGCGTGGTGGGCAGGCCGGGCAGCGGAATGCCCAGGAGCCCCAGCCCCAGGGCCAGCCAGCCCAGGGCGAAATAGATCGGCTTGGCCATGCGTGCTCCCGTTTGCCGGTTTGCGGGGAGATTGGCATTTGACGGGCAAAGGTCAAGGGCCGTGGCGTGGAGGAAGCGGCAGGGCAGGGCGGATGGCGGGCGGGGAGCGGCGAAATCACCCCTCGCCCCGGCGCCCGAAGCTGCCTATAAGGGAAAGGACGAGGTAAGGGAGGAGACCGGGATGTCCGGGGATCTGTCGCCAATAGATACTGCGAAATTCGTCGCCGCGCGCCGCGCGGTGGACTTTGTGGAAGACGGGATGCGGGTGGGGCTGGGCACCGGCTCGACCGCGGCCTGGATGGTCAAGTGCCTGGGCGAGCGGGTGCGCGAGGAGGGGCTGAAGATCGCTGGCGTGCCCACCTCGAGCCGCACCGCCGAACTGGCCCGCCAGGTGGGCATCGACGTGGTCAGCCTCGACGAGGCCCGCTGGCTCGACCTCACCATCGACGGCACCGACGAATATGACAGCGAACTGGCGCTGATCAAGGGCGGCGGCGGCGCGCTCCTGCAGGAAAAGATCGTCGCCACCGCCTCGGACCGGATGATCGTCATCGCCGACCCTTCCAAGCGGGTCGAGACCCTCGGCGCCTTTCCGCTGCCGATCGAGGTGATCCCCTTCGGCTGGCAGACCTCCAAGGCGCTGGTCGAGGAAATGCTCGAATCCATGGACGTGCTGGGCCAGAGCGCCACCCTGCGCATGAACGGCGAGGCGCCCTATGTGACCGACGAGGGCAACCACATCCTCGACCTCCACCTGCGCCGCATCGGCAATCCGCGCCAGCTCTCGCTGGTGCTCAACCAGGTGCCCGGCGTGGTCGAGAACGGGCTGTTCATCGACATCTGCGACATGGTCGTGACCGGCCACGGCGACGGCAGGGTGGAGGTGGTGGATATCGAGGAGGGGACCCTTGCCGAAGAGCAGATCGACATCGCGGGCGCCGAGAACCTGTTTGCGGATATCTGAGGTGACC
>JALWJU010000572.1 GCA_026997055.1 Paracoccaceae bacterium
ATCGGCGGAGGTATCGGCGGAGGTATCGGCGGCATTGGCGGCATCGGCGGCATCGGCGGCATTGGCCGGATCGCAAGGCTGCTGGGCGCCGCCATGCTGGCGCTGCTGGTGGCCGCCTGCAGCGCCACCTATCGCGATCACGGCTATATCCCGCCGCAAGAGGCGCTGGACGGGATCATGGTCGGGGTCGATACCCGCGACACGGTGCGCGCGGCGATCGGCGCGCCGGGGACTTCGGGGCTTTTGACCAATTCGGCCTGGTATTACGTGCAGAGCCGCTTTCGCCAGGTCGGCATGAAGGAGGCCGAAGAGGTGGACCGGCAGGTGGTGGCGATCAGCTTCGACGACAGGGGGCTGGTGGAGAATGTCGAACGCTTCGGCCTGGAGCGGGGCCGGGTGGTGGTGCTGTCGCGCCGGGTGACCGAGAGCAATGTCAAGGGGATCGGCTTCCTCAAGCAGCTGTTCGGCAGTATCGGGCGGGTGGACGCTTCGAACCTGCTGTAGGGACGGCTCGGGACGGCTCACTCGCTGCGCTCTTCTCCGGGGGCGGGGCCGGTATCAGTGGCGGAGCCGGTATCGGGCTCGAAATCCAGCGCCACGCCATTGATGCAGTAGCGCAGGCCCGTGGGGGCGGGACCATCCTCGAAGACATGGCCCAGATGCGCCCCGCAGGCGCTGCAGGTGACCTCGGTGCGGATCATCCCGTGGCTGGTATCGGGGCGCTCGGCGATGTTCTCGGCCACCGCCGGGGCGCTGAAGGAGGGCCAGCCGCAGCCCGAATCGAACTTCGCCTCCTGGCGGAAAAGCTCGGCCCCGCAGCAGGTGCATCTGAAGCGGCCCGGCGCATCGGGAAAGCCCGGATGCGAGAAGGGGGGCTCGGTGGCGCCCTGGCGGGTCACGCGATAGGCAAGGTCCGACAATCGCGCGCGCCACTGGGCATCGGTCCTGGCGATTTTCTTCATCGGCGCTCTCCTGGATGTGGTCCTGGATGTGGTCTTGGCGCGGGCAATGTTTCATATTGTGCGCGCAAAGCCCAGACAAGAGGCGTGAAGCAGCGGAGGCCGGGGTGCCCGAGGAGGTCTTGCAACGAGGCAGATACACCGCCCGCCTGGCGCGCGGCGCGGCCGATCTGCGCGCCGCCCAGGCGCTGCGCTACCGTGCCTTCATCGACCCGGGGGGAGAGGGGCGCGACCGCGACCGCTTCGATGCGGCCTGCGCGCATCTGCTGGTCGAGGCCGAGGACGGCGCGCTGGTGGCGACCTGCCGGCTGCTGGCGCTGGCGAGCGGGGCCGAGATCGGCCGCTCCTATGCGGCGCAGTTCTATGACCTCGCCCGGCTCGAAGCCTATCCGGGCCGGATGCTGGAACTGGGCCGCTTCTGCATCCGCCCGGGGCTGCGCGACGGCGAGATCCTGCGCACCGCCTGGGCGATGCTGACCCGGCTGGTCGATGGCGACGGGGTGGAGATGCTGTTTGGCTGCTCGTCCTTTCCGGGCACCGATCCGGGCGCGCATCTGGCCGGGTTTGCCATGCTCCGGGCGCGCAGCCTCGCCCCGGCGCGCTGGGCGCCGGGGGAGAAGGCGGCGGAGCTGTTCCGCTTTGGCGGGCTGAGCGGGGTCAAACCCTCGCTGCGCGCGGTGCCGCCGCTCCTGCGCACCTACCTGGCGATGGGCGGCTGGGTCTCCGATCACGCGGTGATCGACCGCGCCCTGAACACGCTGCATGTCTTTACCGGGCTGGAAGTGGCGGCGGTGCCCGCCGGCCGGGCGCGCGCCCTCAGGGCGGCGGCGCGCCGGCAGCCGCGCTCCTCATAGGCTGGCCAGATAGGCTTGCCGGGCGGCCTCGCGGCGCGGGTCCGGGCTGAACGGCGCCGGGGCCGGCCCGCCGAAGCGGTAGCCCAGCACCTCGACCTCCCAGCGGCAACGGGCGGCGACGATCTCGCGGCTCTCGGCATCGTAGAACCGGGTATAGTCGCGCGCCTGCGCCGCGCGGTGCCCTGTCTTGGCCCGGATATCGGCCACCGAGACCGGCGGATCGAGCCCGAGGCGGGCAGACAGGGCGGCGAGGTCTTCGTCCAGCTTCTCGAAACGCAGGATCACATCGGGGATCGGGACATCGCCGATCGAGTAGAGCCGGCGCTGGGAAAGGTCGCGATGCGCCCGAATCCCCAGCCAGCGCCGCGACCAGCCCGGATTGGCCGCCCGGCGCAGCCAGGCCCGAAAGGCGGCGATCTGCTCC
>JALWJU010000573.1 GCA_026997055.1 Paracoccaceae bacterium
CAGAATGCCACCTCCATGCAGATGAAGATGTTTCTCACCCGGCTTGGAGAAGGCTCGCGCATGGCGGTTACCGGCGATCCCAGCCAGGTGGACCTGCCGCGCGGGACGCTCTCGGGCCTGCACGAGGCCGAGGCCCGGCTGAAGGGAATCGAGGGGATCGGCTTCTGTCATTTCTCCGCGAAGGACGTGGTGCGCCACAGGCTGGTGGCCAGGATCATCGAAGCCTATGAGCGGGGCGAGGGGCCGGTGTGAGCGGCATTGCCCGCAGGAGCGCCCGCGGCGCGCAGCCTTGTTCGCTGGGGGCCAGCCCCCAGACCCCCGGGATATTTGTGGAAGTATGAAGACAGGACCGACGAAATGTGCGTGGAACTTCTGATCGAGGATACGCGCTGGGAGGCGGCGGGTCTCGAGGCTCTGGCGGCGAGGGCCTGCGAGGCGGTGCTGGCGCGTTTCGGGATCGACCCGGAGCGGGCGGAAATCAGCCTTCTGGGCTGTGACGATGCGCGCATTGCCGCCCTGAATGCGCAATTCCGCGGCAGGAACACGCCTACCAACGTGCTCTCCTGGCCGACGCGCGAGGGGTTTTCGCCGACAGAGTGGCAAGCGCAGGAGGGGGCTGTGGAGCTTGGCGATATTGCCATTGCCCATGACGTCTGCGCGCGGGAGGCGCATGCGCAGGGCAAGACCTTTGACGACCATGTGACGCATCTTCTGGTGCATGGGGTTCTGCATCTGTTGGGTTTTGATCACATGGAGGAGGCGCAAGCCGCCGAAATGGAGGCCCTGGAGGTGGAAATACTTGGCAAGCTGGGCATTTCGAACCCATATGGATAAAGAGGGGGCTGGCCCCATATGCGGAAAGGAACAATGGGCGGAACGGACGAAGGACCTTCTGGCGCGGCGCGCGGCGCGCCGCAGGCGGGTGGCAGGGAGAGAAGCGGAGGGGGATTCCTGAGCCGCGTGATCGGGGCGCTTTCGCCCTCGGATACCGGGGAAGAAGAAGCCGAACCGCCCCCGGGTGGCAGGGGCGCAGGCGCGCAGCCGATCGTGCCCGGCCTGGGCAATCTCAGGCGCCTGCGGGTCGAGGACGTGATGGTGCCTTCTGCGGAGATTACCTCGGCCCCGCTGGATATCTCGCGGGAAGGTCTGGTGGCCCTGTTTCGCAAGAGCGGACTCACCCGCCTGCCGGTCTATGACGGCACCCTGGATACGCCGGTGGGCCTCGTACATCTGAAGGATTTCGCTCTCACCCACGGATTCGACTGCAAGGACGGCAGGCAGGCCCCCTTCGATCTCAAGGCCCTGCTGCGCCCGCTGCTCTATGCGCCGCCGTCCATGCCCATCGGCGTGCTGCTGCAGAAGATGCAGGCCGAGCGCATCCACATGGCGCTGGTGATCGACGAATATGGCGGGGTTGACGGGCTGGTGACCCTGGAGGACCTGGTGGAGCAGGTGGTGGGCGAAATCGAGGACGAGCACGATGCCGACGAGGGGCCGTTCTGGATCGAGGAGGCGCCGGACTGCTATCTGGCCGAGGCGCGCGCGCCGCTGGACGATTTCGAAGCGGCGATCGGGATGCGCCTGCGCGGGGTGGCGCCGGAGGATGACGAGATCGACACGCTTGGCGGGCTGGTGTTTCTGCTTTCGGGGCGGGTGCCGGTGCGCGGCGAGGTGATCGGCCATCCGAGCGGAGCCGAATTCGAGGTGGTGGATGCCGACCCGCGCCGGATCAAGCGCCTGCGCATCCGCCTGCCGGAACGCGCCGGTGGAGCCGACCGGTCCGATGCCTCCGGTGGCTGAGGCGCGGGGGCGGCGGCTCCTGCTTCTTTCGAGTTTCGGCGCGGGGGCGCTGGCTGCGCTGGGCCACGCGCCCTTCGGCTTCTGGCCGCTGGGAATCGCCGGGCTCACGCTCGCCTATCTGCTGATTCGGAGCGCACAGGCACCGCGCCGCGCCGCGCTGGCGGGCTGGGCGCTGGGGCTGGGCTATTTCGCCGGTACGCTGAACTGGCTGGTCTCGCCTTTTCTGGTCGAGCCCGAACGCTACGGCTGGATGGCGCCCTTTGCGCTGCTGCTCATGGCCGGGGGGCTGGCGCTCTTCTGGGGCGCGGCGGCGGGGCTGGCGCACTGGCTGGGCGGGCGGCGGGCGCGGCGCCTGTGGTTGGCATGGCCCGTGGCGACGGGGCTTGCGGAGCTTCTGCGCGGGCGCATGTTTACCGGCTTTCCC
>JALWJU010000574.1 GCA_026997055.1 Paracoccaceae bacterium
GACGATTACAAGGCCGACCTTGAGAGCCTGGATGCGCGGATAGAAATGCAGTTTTCCTACCCCGCGCGGGTCAGATCCCTGCGCTCGGGCCTCTCGGGCTATCAATATTACAACATCGCGCTCGAACTGGTCGAGCATCGCGGCGCGCGGCGCAAGTTCATGCATCTGGACTATGTGTACTCCTCCACCTGCCCCTGCTCGCTGGAGCTTTCCGAGCATGCCCGGCAGGTGCGCGGGCAGCTGGCCACGCCCCATTCGCAGCGCTCGGTGGCGCGGATCTCGGTGGAAGTGCTGTGCGACGAGGCCTGCCTGTGGTTCGAGGACCTGATCGACCTGTGCCGCCGCGCGGTGCCGACCGAAACCCAGGTGATGGTCAAGCGCGAGGACGAGCAGGCATTCGCCGAGCTCAATGCGGCCAATCCGATCTTTGTCGAGGATGCGGCGCGGCTGTTCTGCGAGCAGTTGCAAAAGGATGCGCGGATCGGCGACTTTCGCGTCATCGCCAGCCATCAGGAGAGCCTGCACAGCCATGATGCGGTGTCGATCCTGACCGAGGGCGAGACCTTCCATGCCGAGAGCCTGGACCCGAAGCTCTTCGAAACCCTGTTTCATGTGGGCTGAGAAGCCGGCCGGGCCGCGCTCTTTTCCCCGGCATGTCTGCGCGCGCGGGCGATTTTTCTGCGAGAATCGGCTCCCCCGCGCCGTGACCTTGCCGCTGTCGGGGCCGGAGTCGGGGCGGGAGCCGGGCAAGCGGGCGCTTGACAGCGGGGGCTTGTGTCGCCAAGCCTCGGCCCATGTTCGATCTGCGTCCGATCTTTCATGTCATTGGCGTGCTTGTCGTTGCCCTGGGGGTGTCGATGCTCCTGCCCGCGGGGGTGGATTATCTGTTCGGGCAGGCTGATTGGCAGGTATTCGTGATCTCGGCGGCGGTGACGGTGCTGGTGGGCGGCTCGGTGACGATCGCCACGGCCAGCGCCTCGGGCGGGGGGTTGTCGCTGCAGCAGACCTTCATCCTGACCAGTGCGGTCTGGGCGGTGCTGCCGCTCTTTGGCGCTCTGCCGTTCATGCTGGGGGAGCTGGACCTGCGCCTGGTGGATGCGGTGTTCGAGGCGATGTCGGGGATGACCACCACCGGCTCGACGGTACTGTCGGGGCTGGATGACATGGCCGAGGGGATATTGCTGTGGCGCTCGATGCTGCAATGGTTCGGCGGCATCGGCATCATCGTGGTGGCGATGGCCTTTCTGCCCGAGCTCAGGATCGGGGGGATGCAGATCTTTCGCTCCGAGGCTTTCGAGACCATGGGGAAGGTTCTGCCGCGTGCAGCGGAGATTGCCGGGCAGATCACCTGGATATATCTGGGGCTGACCCTGGTCTGCGCCCTGGCCTTTCTGGCGGTGGGGATGACGCCTTTCGACGCGGTGAATCATGCGCTGACCACCATGTCCACCGGAGGTTTTTCGACCCGGGACGCTTCCATGGGAGCTTATCAGGGGGCGCCGGAATATGTGGCTTCGCTGTTCATGGTGCTCGCCAGCCTGCCGTTCGTGCGCTATGTGCAGTTGCTTGCCGGGACCGCCCGCCCGCTCATGCGCGATCCGCAGGTGCGCGCCTATCTGCTGTTCATTCTGGCGGTGACGCTGATCCTGGCCTTTTACCGGCTGCTGATGAATGGGGACCATCTGGAGCATGGTTTCAGAGAGGGGCTGTTCAATGCCACTTCAATCATTTCCGGCACCGGGTTTTCCAGTACCGATTACCAGCTCTGGGGGACGTTTCCGGTGGTGTTCTTCTTCTTCATCGGGCTGGTGGGGGGATGTGCGGGCTCGACCGCCTGCAGCGTGAAGATCTTCCGCTATCAGTTGCTCTTTGCCTCTTTCCGGGCGCAGATGCGGGCGATTCACAGCCCGCACGGGGTATTCACCCCGCGCTATGACGGGCGGCCGGTGGCCGAGGAGGTGCTTTCCTCGGTGATGACCTTCTTCGTCATGTTCGTGGTTTCGCTCGGAGTGCTTTCGGTGGCGCTGAGCCTGACCGGGCTGGATCCGGTGACGGCGATTTCCGGGGCGGCGACGGCCCTGGCCAATATCGGCCCTGGGCTGGGCGAGATTATCGGGCCGGCGGGCAATTTCGCGCCGCTCAACGATCTGGCGAAGTGGATGCTGAGCGCGGCCATGCTGGTGGGGCGGCTGGAGCTTCTGGTGGTATATGTCCTGTTTACCG
>JALWJU010000575.1 GCA_026997055.1 Paracoccaceae bacterium
GACGAGGCGCTCGCCATCACCACCAGCCCCGCCGCCGCCCTGCCCACGGATATCTCGCTGGAGCTTGCCCGCATGGACGAGGGCGAGATTTCCACCGCGCTGACCCGCAATGGCGGCCAGACCCTGCTGGTGCTGATGCTGTGCCGGCGCACCAATGTGCCGACCGAGGCGATCTCGCGCGAGCAGGTCCGCCAGCAGCTGGCCAACCAGCAGCTTGTGGCCAAGGCCGAGAGCTTCCTTGCCGAGCTCAAGGCCAACGCCTTCATCGAATATTACGACCGCTGATGGGCCACGAACCGATCGCGCTCACCATGGGCGAGCCCGCCGGAATCGGCCCCGACATCACCGGCCCGGCCTGGGAGGCGCTGCGCGAAGACGAGTGCTTCTTCCTGATCGGCGATCCGGCGCTGCTGCCCGCCAGCGTGCCGGTGGTGCCGATCGAGGCCCCCGAACAGGCCGCCGCCGCCATGCCCCGCGGCCTCCCGGTGCTCGCGCGCGACTTCGGCGCGCCGCGCAGCCCCGGGCGCGCCAATCCGGCCCATGCGCCCCATGTGATCGCCGCCATCCGCGAGGCGGTCGCCCTCACCCGCGCCGGGCGCGCCGCCGCGCTCACCACCAACCCGATCCACAAGAAGGCGCTGCAGGCGGGCGGCGGCTTCGCCTTTCCCGGCCATACCGAGTTTCTCGCCGATCTCGCGGGGCTTCGGCCCGACCAGGTGGCGATGATGCTCGCCTGCGAGGCGCTGCGGGTGGTGCCCGCCACCATCCACATCCCGCTTGCCGAGGTGCCCCGCGCCTTCACCCCGGCGCTGCTCGAAAGCGTGATCCGCATCACCGACGCAGCCCTCAGGCGCGACTTCGCGCTTGCCTCCCCGCGCATCGCCGTGGCCGGGCTCAACCCACATGCGGGCGAAGAAGGCGCGATGGGCCGCGAGGAGCGCGACTGGATCGCCCCGCTCATTGCCCGCCTCGGCGCCGAAGGCCTCAGCCTCACCGGGCCGCTCCCGGCCGATACCATGTTTCACCCCGCCGCGCGGGCGCGCTACGATGCGGCGATCTGCGCCTATCACGACCAGGCCCTGATCCCGATCAAGACGCTCGATTTCGCCCGCGGCGTCAATACCACGCTGGGCCTTCCCTTCGTGCGCACCTCGCCCGACCACGGCACCGCCTTCGACATCGCCGGCACCGGCGCGGCCGATCCGCGCTCGCTGATCGCCGCCCTGCGCCTTGCGCGCGCCATGGCGAGCGCGCGCCCATGAGCGCGATCGACTCCCTGCCCCCGCTCGCCGAGGTGATCCGCCGCCACGCCCTGACGGCCAGGAAATCGCTGGGCCAGAACTTCCTGCTCGACCTGAACCTGACCGCGAAAATCGCCCGCCAGGCCGGCGACCTTACCGCCTGCGACGTGCTCGAAGTGGGACCCGGCCCCGGCGGCCTGACCCGCGCGCTGCTGGCCGAGGGCGCGCGCCGGGTGCTGGCGGTGGAGAAAGACCCGCGCGCCATGGCCCCGCTCGCCGAAATCGCCGCGCATTACCCGGGCCGGCTCGAAGTGCTCAATGCCGATGCGCTCGAGATCGACCCGACAGCCCACCTGTCCGCGCCGATCCGGGTGGTTGCCAACCTGCCCTACAATGTGGGCACCGAGCTGCTGACCCGCTGGCTCAGCCCGCCCGACTGGCCGCCCTTCTGGGAAAGCCTCACGCTGATGTTCCAGCGCGAAGTGGCCGCGCGCATCACCGCCCGCCCCGGATCAAAGGCCTATGGGCGGCTCTCGATCCTCGCCCAGTGGCGCGCCGATGCACGGGTGGTGATGGAACTGCCGCCCCAGGCCTTCAGCCCGCCGCCCAAGGTCCATTCGGCGGTGGTCCATCTCACCGCCCTTGCCGCGCCGCGCTACCCGGCCGATCCCCGCGCCCTGCAAAGCCTCACCGCGCGCGCCTTCCAGCAGCGGCGCAAGATGCTGCGCGCCTCGCTCAAGGGGCTCGCCCCGGACCTCGAAGACCGCCTCGCCGCCGCCGGGATCAAGCCCACCCAGCGCCCCGAGGAAATCCACCTCGAACAATGGTGCAGCCTTGCGCGCAGCCTGGCAGGCGGGCCTCAGAACCCTCCGGGCGCACCCATGCAGCCGCACGGACCTGCCTCCTGAGGCGCTCGAGAAACCGGGATCAACGGAGCGCGAATCCGCAACGGCGTCTCTCAGGCGGTCCGATTACTGCAA
>JALWJU010000576.1 GCA_026997055.1 Paracoccaceae bacterium
GCTCTGCCTCTATGGCAGCGATATCGACGAAACCACCAGCCCCGTGGAAGCGGCGCTGGAATGGGCGATCCAGAAGGCCCGGCGCAGGGGCGGCGCGCGCGAAGGCGGCTTCCCCGGCACCAGCCGCATCCTCGACGAGCTCGAAAACGGCGCCGCCCGCCGCCGCGTCGGCCTGCTGCCCGGCACCCGCGCGCCGATGCGCGCCGGCACGCCGATCTTCGCCACGGCCGACAGCGCCGAGCCGGTCGGGCACGTCACCTCCGGCGCTTTCGGCCCCAGCCTCGCGGCACCCGTTTCCATGGGCTACGTCGCTACCGCCCACGCCGCCACCGGCACCGAACTCTTCGGCGAAGTGCGCGGCAAGCGCCTGCCCGTGACTGTCGCCGACATGCCTTTCCGTCCCTCCACCTACAAACGCTGACCCAGGGAGACCCACATGAAATACACCGAAGAGCACGAATGGCTGCGCCCCGAGGATGACGGCACCGTCACCGTCGGCATCACCGCCCACGCCGCCGAACAGCTGGGCGATATCGTCTTCGTCGAACTGCCCGAAGAGGGCGACGAAGTCAGCAAGGACGACGAAATCGTGGTGATCGAAAGCGTCAAGGCCGCCTCCGACATCCTCGCGCCGCTTGACGGCGAGATCGTCGCCGTCAACAGCGCCATCGTCGATGACCCGGCCAAGGTCAACGAAGACCCGGAGGGCGACGGCTGGTTCTTCCGCATCAAGCCCGCCGACCTCTCGCCGATGGAGGAATACATGGACGAAGCCGCCTACAAGGCCTTCATCGGCTGAGGCCGGCGCCGCGCCCGCCCCCTTACCCCTTCTTCTGTTCGAAAATATCCCGGGGGAGCACGAGGGGGCTGGCCCCCTCGCCCCGATTTTTCCGCGAAAATCGCCCCGGCCGCACCCGCCTGCCCGCAAAACCGCCGTCACGGAGACAGCCATGCCCTTCACCCCCACCGGCTACCTGCCCTACGACTTCGCCAACCGCCGCCATATCGGCCCTTCGCCCGCCGAAATCGCCGAGATGCTCGAAACCATCGGCGTCAGCGATCTGGATACCCTGATCGACCAGACCATCCCCGCCTCGATCCGCCAGAAGGAGCCGCTCGACTGGGGGCGCGCGCAATCCGAGCGCGAAATGCTGCATACGATGCGCGTCACGGCGGCGAAAAACAAGGTGCTGCGCTCGCTCCTGGGCCAGGGCTATCACGGCACGGTGACGCCGCCGGTGATCCAGCGCAACATCCTCGAAAACCCCGCCTGGTACACCGCCTACACCCCCTATCAGCCCGAGATCAGCCAGGGCCGGCTGGAGGCGCTCTTGAATTACCAGACCATGGTCGCCGACCTCACCGGGCTCGAGATCGCCAATGCCTCGCTCCTCGACGAGGCCAGCGCCTGCGCCGAGGCGATGACCATGGCCCGGCGCATCGGCAAGTCGAAGGCCACGGCCTTTTTCATCGATTCCCAGTGCCATCCGCAGAACATCGCGGTGATGAAGACCCGCGCCGCGCCGTTGGGCATCGAGGTGATCGTGGGCGACCCGGCGAGCGACCTCGACCCGGAAGCCGTGTTTGGCGCGATCTTCCAGTATCCGGGCACGCATGGGGTGGTGCGCGACTTCACCGATACCATCGCCCAGCTGCACGCGCACAAGGCCGTGGGCATCGTCGCCGCCGATCCGCTGGCGCTGACCGTGCTCAAGGAGCCCGGCGCCATGGGCGCCGATATCGCCGTGGGCACGACCCAGCGCTTCGGCGTGCCGATGGGCTATGGCGGCCCCCATGCCGCCTACATGGCCACCCGCGACAAGCACAAGCGCGCCATGCCCGGGCGCATCGTCGGCGTTTCGCGCGACAGCCACGGCAACCCGGCCTATCGCCTCTCGCTGCAGGCGCGCGAGCAGCATATCCGCCGCGAAAAGGCCACTTCCAATGTCTGCACCGCCCAGGCGCTGCTGGCGGTCATGGCGAGCTTCTACGCGGTGTTTCACGGCCCCGAGGGGCTCAAGGCCATCGCCCAGCGCATCCACCGCAAGACGGTGCGGCTCGCTCGCCGGCTCGAGGCGGCGGGCTTCAGCGTCGCCCCGCATGCCTTCTTCGACACCATCACCGTGGAGGTCGGCCCGCTGCAGAGAACCGTGCTCAGGCGCGCGGTGGAAGAGGGGATCAACCTGCGCCCGGTGGGTACGGATCGGATCGGCATCAC
>JALWJU010000577.1 GCA_026997055.1 Paracoccaceae bacterium
CTCGGGCCCCATGTTGCGCTTGCCCTCGGGAAACAGGATCAGGCTCGCCCCCTCGTCCACCGCCCGGCACATGAGTTCGACCGGGTCCTCGCTGCGCGTCTCGGGGTTGCGGTCGATCAGCACGGCGCGGAACACGTCGCGCCCGACAAAGGCGCGCAGGCGGGATTTCAGCCAGTAATCGGCCGCCGCCACCGGGCGGGTGCGCGCGCGCAGGGCCGCCGGGAGCGCGGTCCAGAGCAGCACGAAATCGGCGTTCGAGCTGTGGTTGGCGAAATAGAGGCGCTGGCGGGGGATCGGCTCGGTGCCGATCCAGTTGACCCGCGCGGCGGTGAGAAACCGGGTGAAGAGGGCAATTGCATTGCCGACCAGGCGCGCCAGGGCGCCGGTCAGCGCCGCGCGTATTTTGCCCATGATTGCCATTGCCTACCTCCGCCCCCTTGGTAGCGCAGCCGGGCCACCTGTCACAAGCCCGCGGCCGGGCGGCGATTTTTCTGCGAAAAACCGTTTGCCGCGCGCCTGTCGCTCTTTCGGCAAGGCGGGCGGATTGTCAGCCTCGCCCGGCGCCGCTATCACTCGGGGGTCACCTGCTGGGAGGGAGTCATGCCCGTCATCGCCGAGATCGAAGATCTGCGCCGCATCTACGAGCGCCGCGTGCCGCGGATGTTCTACGATTATGTGGAGACCGGATCGTGGAGCGAGCAGACCTTTCGCGAGAACAGTTCGGACTTCGGCCGGATCTATTTCAAGCAGCGCGTCGCCATCGACATGACCGGGCGCTCGACCGCGAGCCGGATGATCGGCCAGGAGGTGGCGATGCCGGTGGCGCTGGCGCCGGTGGGGCTGACGGGGATGCAGGATGCGGACGGCGAGATCAAGGCGGCGCGCGCGGCGGAGAAGTTCGGCGTGCCCTTCACCCTTTCCACCATGTCGATCTGCTCGATCGAGGACGTGGCCGCGCATACCGAAAAGCCGTTCTGGTTTCAGGTCTATACGCTCAAGGACGACGAGTTCAACAGGAACCTCTTCGCCCGGGCCAGGGCCGCCAATTGCTCGGCCATCGTCATCACCGTGGACCTGCAGCTTCTCGGCCAGCGCCACAAGGATCTCAAGAACGGCCTCTCCGCTCCGCCCAAACTGACCCTGCGCACCATGGCCAACCTGGCCACCAAGGTCCGCTGGGGGCTCGGGATGCTGGGCACGAAGCGGCGATTCTTCGGCAATATCGTCGGCCACGCCAGGGGGGTGACGGACCCTTCGTCGCTGGCGGAGTGGACCGCGAGCGCCTTCGACCAGAGCCTTGACTGGGAGCGGATCAGGGAATTTCGCCGGATGTGGGACGGCCCGCTGATCCTCAAGGGGATCATCGAGCCGGAAGACGCGGTGAAGGCGCTCGATGTGGGGGCGGATGCGATCATCGTCTCCAACCACGGCGGGCGCCAGCTCGACGGAGCGCTCACCTCGATCCGGGCGCTGCCGCGGGTGCTCGATGCGGTGGGCGACAGGATCGAAGTGCATCTGGACAGCGGGATCCGCTCGGGCCAGGACGCGCTCAAGGCGCTGGCGATGGGGGCGAAGGGCACCTATATCGGCCGCGCCTATATCTATGGGCTCGGCGCCATGGGCGAGGCCGGCGTGACCCGCGCGCTGGAGGTGATCCACAAGGAAATGGACATGACCATGGCGCTGTGCGGGCGCACCGACATCAACGACGTGGATCGGTCGATCCTGCATATCCCGCGCGGGTTCTCGGGCGATTGGGAATAGGCCGGGTGGGGTGTTGCCCGTTGCGTGAGAGGTGCCCCATGAATGCGGTCGCTCCCCTGAGTATTTGGCGAAAGGTGAAAGGGGCGCGTGGGGGCTTCCCTTCGTTGCGAATCCCCTCTATAGGAGCCACCTCACGCGCCGGCACACCCTTGGAGGGCCGCGCTCAAGCAGAATTGGAGAAGTACCATGGCAGGAAAGATCCCTGATCTCATTGCCTCGGAACGGACGGGGACAGGCAAGGGGGCCGCCCGTCAGGCACGCCGCGAGGGGCTGGTTCCGGGCATCGTTTACGGTGGCGGACGGGACCCGCTGCCGATCAACATTCCGTTCAACGTGCTGATGAAGCATCTCAAGCGGGGCCGCTTCCTTTCGACCCTGTTCAATCTCAAGGTCGAGGGCCATGAAGACGTGCGGGTGATCTGCCGTGGCGTGCAGCGCGATGTGGTCAAGGAC
>JALWJU010000578.1 GCA_026997055.1 Paracoccaceae bacterium
TTCCCCCTCCCTGCCGCTGCATGTCATCCGCGAAGGCGGCATGGGAACGTTTCTCGCCAACTGCACTCCGGCACAGGCGGCCTGGATCGAGGCAAGTGGCTTTCGCCCGGAACTGGGCAAGCTTCTGATCGTGCCGGGGGAGGGGGGCACTCCGGCCCTGGCGTTATTCGGCTGGGGTGACAAGGCGGCGCGGCGGCGTGGGCGCTTTCATCTGGCCGATGCCCGAGCCGGGCTGCCGGAGGGGGTCTGGCACCTGGTCGGCGACCTTTCCGGCGCGGCGCTGGAAGAGGCGGCGCTGGGCTGGCTGCTGGCGGGTTACCGCTTTGACAAATACCGCCGGCAGAGCGCCCCGAAGGCCCGCCTGAAGGCCCCTGCCGGCGTGGATGCCGCGCGGCTGGAAGCGATTGCCGCCGGCGAGGCGCTGACCCGCGACCTGATCAACACCCCGGCCAGCGACATGGGCCCCGCCGCGCTGGAAGATGCCGCGCGCCGCCTCGCCGAAGCGTTCGATGCCCGGTTCTCGACCATAGAAGGCGCCGCCCTGCTCGAGGCCGACCTGCCGCTGATCCACGCGGTGGGGCGTGCCTCTGACCAGGCGCCGCGTCTGCTGGACATGCGCTGGGGCGAAGCCGGCCCGCGCCTGACCCTTGTCGGCAAGGGGGTGTGCTTCGATACCGGCGGGCTGAATCTCAAGCCCGGCGCCTCGATGGGTCTGATGAAGAAGGACATGGGCGGGGCCGCCACGGTGCTGGGGCTTGCGCGCATGATCATGGCGCTCGGCCTGCCCTTGCGCCTGCGCGTGCTGATCCCGGCGGTGGAAAACGCCGTCAGCGCCGGGGCCATGCGCCCGGGCGACATCCTCACCAGCCGCAAGCGCCTCACGGTCGAGGTCAACAATACCGACGCCGAGGGCCGCCTGGTGCTGGCCGACGCGCTCACGCTCGCCGATGAGGAGGCGCCCGACCTGCTCGTTTCCATGGCCACGCTCACGGGCGCGGCGCGGGTGGCGCTGGGCCCCGACCTCGTGCCCTTCTATGCCAGCCGCAAGGGCCTCGCCAAACGCCTCGCCCGGGCCGCGCGCCGGGTGCGCGATCCGCTCTGGCAGATGCCCTTCTGGGAGCCCTACGAGGAGCGGCTGGAGCCCGGCATCGCCGATCTGGACAATGCCCCGAAGGGCGGCTTTGCCGGCTCGATCATGGCGGCGCTGTTCCTGCGCCGCTTCGTGAGTGCGGAGCGGGATTATGCACATTTCGACATCTACGGCTGGCAGCCCGCCGCCGCGCCGGCCCGCCCCAGGGGAGGCGTCGGCCAGGCCGCGCGCGCCCTGCTTGAAGCCCTTCCCGGGGTGCTGAAGCTGTGAGCGATACGCGGCTTCTGGCCAGTAACGGCCGCGTGGCCCATGAAAGCCTGCGCGGACAGGTCGAGGCGGCGCGCTTCAGCGCGGGCGAATGGCAGCGCGTCACCGCCCCCGCCGCGCCGATCCTTGATGCGCCCGGCGGCGCGCGCCAGCGCGAAATGCTGCTGGGGGCCGAATTCTGCGTACTGGAAGAGCGTGGCGGCAGCTGCTTCGGCTTTGCCCGCGACGACGGCTATGTGGGCTACGTCTCCGCCGCCGCGCTCGGCCACGCACCCGCGCCCACCCACCGGATCGGCGCCATCCGCTCCTACGCAAAGCACGTCCCCGACCTCAAGGATACCGGCCCCCACCTGCTGCTGTCGCGCGGTGCGCGCCTTGCCATCACCGGCACCAGCGGCGCCTGGGCCGCCTGCACCATTGCCGGGCAGCAAATGTATCTGCCCCACGCCCATCTGCGCCCGATCGACCGCCATGACGACGACCCGGCGACGGTGGCCGAAGCCTATCTGGGCACGCCTTACCTCTGGGGCGGCAATTCGGCGCTGGGGATCGACTGTTCGGGCCTCGTGCAGGCCGCGCTGCACGCCTGCGCCATCGCGTGTCCCGGCGACAGCGACCAGCAGCAGGCGGCGCTGGGCCAGGATCTCGCCCCGGGCAGCGACTACCGGCGCGGCGATCTGCTGTTCTGGAAGGGACATGTGGCCATGGCGCTTGATGAGGCGCGCCTGATCCACGCCAATGCCACCCATATGGCGGTAGTGATCGAGGACATTGCTGAAGCGATCCGGCGCATCGAAGCCGCCGGCGAAGGCCCTCTCGTCGCCCATAAAAGGCTCTAGGGCACCGACTCATAAGCTCG
>JALWJU010000579.1 GCA_026997055.1 Paracoccaceae bacterium
GGCTTTCCGCAGCCTGCCGAAGCGTGACGAACGGATAGTGTCGTGGTTGGCTCGCTGTCCGGTTTCCAGGGCCACTTCAGTATGTCTCAGGATCATACTACATGAGGCAATGCGGCGAAATAAGGCGAAATCGTACGGAAGCGCGCCAGCGATGAAGATGCCAGGATGTGAAGAGAACCCGATGAATGCGGATATTTCAAATGCTTCACGCCTGTCCGTTGCGCCGATGATGGGCTGGAGCGACCGCCATTGCCGGTATTTTCACCGCCTGATGAGCGCGCGCGCGCTGCTTTATACCGAGATGGTGGCGGCCTCGGCGCTGGTGCGCGGGGGGGCGCTGCGCCTGCTGGACTTCGATGCGGCAGAGCAGCCGGTGGCGGTGCAGCTGGGGGGCGCCGATCCGCGGGAGCTGGGCGAGGCCACGCGCCTGTGCGTCGCGCGCGGCTACGGGGAGGTCAATCTCAATGTCGGCTGCCCCTCGGACCGGGTGCAGTCCGGGGCCTTTGGCGCGGTGCTGATGAAGGAGCCCGGGCTGGTGGGAGAGTGCGTTGCAGCCATGAGGGAGGCCTCGCAAGGCGCTGAAATAACTGTGAAATGCCGGATCGGCGTTGACGATCAGGAGCCGCGCGAGGCGCTGCCGCGCCTGCTCGAATCGGTTCGGGCGGCGGGTGTGGGGCGCGTCATCATCCATGCCCGCAAGGCCTGGCTCCAGGGGCTGAGCCCGAAGGAGAACCGGGAGGTGCCGCCGCTGGATTATCCGCTGGTGCGGGAGATGAAGGCGGCCTTTGCGGCGCTGCATGTCTCGCTCAATGGCGGCATTGCCAGCCTTGCTGAGGCGCGGGCGCATCTGGCCGCCGGGCTTGACGGGGTGATGATCGGGCGGGCGGCCTATCACGATCCGGCGGCGATCCTGCTCGGGGCGGACCGGGAGATATTCGGCGAGAAGCAGGCCGGGAAGACGCCGCACCAGGTGGCGCGCGAGATGCTGCCCTATATCGAGCGCCACCTTGCTGCGGGCGGGCGCCTGCATGAGGTGACGCGCCACATGCTGGGCCTGTTTGCGGGCCGCCCCGGGGCGCGGGCCTGGCGGCGCATCCTCTCCGAGGGCGCGACCCGCAGGGGGGCGGGGCCGGAAGTGCTGCTGGAGGCGCTCGGGCAGGTGAAAGAGGGAGAACGGGCGGAGGCCGGCGGATGAGCGATCCGGCCATGCTTCTGCCCATGGCAGCGCTGCTGCTGGGGATCGGCGCCTTTGCCGGGGTGATTGCCGGGCTTCTGGGCGTGGGCGGGGGGATCATCCTGGTGCCGGCGTTCTTCTACATGTTTTCGGCGCTGGGATATGGCTCGGATCAGCTGATGCAGATATGCCTTGGCACCTCGCTGGCGACGATCATCGTCACCTCGCTGCGCTCGCTGGCGGCCCATCACCGCAAGGAGGCGGTGGATTGGGAGATCCTGCGAGGCTGGGCGCCGGGGATCGCGCTCGGGGCGGTGCTCGGCGTGCTGGTCGCCGCGTCGCTGGGCTCGGCGGTGCTGCAGGGGATCTTCGGCCTGCTGGCGCTGGCGGTGGGCGCCTATCTGGGGCTGGGGCGCGGCGAATGGCGCCTGGGCGCGGCGATGCCCCGGGGGGCGGTGCGGGCGGCGATGGCGCCTGCGCTGGGTTTTCTGTCGGTGCTGATGGGGATTGGAGGGGGCTCCTTCGGAGTGCCGCTGATGAGCCTTTACGGCGTGCCGATCCACCGGGCGGTGGCCACGGCGGCGGGCTTCGGGGTGACGATCGCGCTGCCTTCGGTCGCGGGCTTCCTTCTGGTGCCGCCAGCGGAAATCCGCCCGCCCCTTACCATTGGCGCGGTCAACCTGCCGGCCTTTGTCCTGGTGGTGGCGATGACCATGCTGACGGCGCCGGTGGGGGTGCGTCTGGCTCATGCGATGGATGCAAAACCCCTCAGGCGGGTCTTTGCGGTATTTCTGACCCTGGTGGCGCTGAACATGCTGCGCAAGGCGCTCTGGGGCTGAGCGGGGCGGTTTGCAGGCCGGCAGGGCGGCAATACAGGCCCCGGGCGGGTATCGGGAGAGCCTGGCGCCATGCCGCTGACCTTTCAGCGGAAATATGGCGGCGGCATCGGCCGGCGCGCCTGGTTTCGCCTGATCGCACGGGTTCCGGGCGACAGGGGGACAGGGCGACAGGGCGCATCGGTAGTGTCGCTTTCCGGGGCTT
>JALWJU010000580.1 GCA_026997055.1 Paracoccaceae bacterium
CGGTCTCATAACCTGAAGGTCGCAGGTTCAAATCCTGCCCCCGCAACCAAATTCTTCCGAGAAATCAATTGTTTAAAAGCGACCCGTGCAGGATGTCCGCAGTGTTTCGTGTCCATGTCAACACTGTGTCAACAGGTCTCTGACGCCCTGTGTCAGTCGCAAACGAATGATGCCGACTCCAATGTTCAGGCTCATGAAGGTAGCGATAATGGTCGCATGGTATTGACAAATAGGGTATCATGTGAGCGAGGCGTCACAGCCAAGGAGGAATCATGAACAGGCAGCAGATCATACTGGCTGCGCTTGCTGCAGCAGGTGAGAATGCAATGTTTTCGCCAGTGCAGGTGCAAAAGCTTTTCTTTCTGATTGATCGTGAGGCTGCTCAACTCGTTGAGGGGCCACACTTCAATTTTTCACCCTACGATTACGGTCCATTTGATCGGGCGGTATATGACGAATTGGACAGGCTGTCGGTCGCCGGGCTGGTCGAGACGCAGAAATCCGGCCGATATAGGAAATACGTCCTGACTCCCAAGGGCTATGAGGCTGGCGTCACAAACCTTAACGATCTACCACCCAAAGCGTTGTCATATTTTACGCGAGCGGCCAGCTGGGTTCTGGGGCTCTCCTTCCAGCAATTAGTGGCGGCGATATACAATCGATATCCCGACATGAAAGAGAATAGTATCTTCCGCGAATGACCGTTGTAGTAGCTTTCTTGTGCACCGATGGTGTTGTCGTGGCGGCGGACAGCATGCTGACGGCCAGCATCGGAAATGTTCCTGTCGCCCATCATACAGGTAAGAAGGTATCGGTCCTCAATGGTCACCAAGTTTTCGCGTTCGCCGGCGATCAAGGACAGTGCGAGAGGTTCCGTATTATGGCGGATGGTTCGCACGCTCGGATTGCGCAGGCTGCGCACCCCATTGATTATCCCCTTATCTTGACACAATCGTTGATCACCCAGTTCCAAGCCACCGGGATTGGGGATGCCATCAACGCCAATACGGTATTGGCATTTGGACACGGTGGTTCTCATCAGTGCTGCATCTTTGTAGGGCCCATCCAGCCCCGCCTCCTTGACGAGCATCACTTCTATGCCGCGCTCGGATCCGGGAAACTTTCCGCGGATCCATTTCTCCGCTTTTTAGTCGACGTTTTCTGTCAGGACGGCCCTCCGAATGTACGAGAAGGGGTTTTTCTCGCGACCTGGGCCATTGAACATGTCATCAGAACAAACCCGGGAGGTGTCGCGGGGCCGATCCGGATTGCAACGCTTGAGAGGACTGACGATGGCGTGCTGGCAGCGCGGGAGCTACCAGACACGGAGATTGAGGAGCATAGGCAAGCAATCGACAGCGCGAGTATTGCCCTTCGTGCTTGGAGGGACGGCATTGAAAGTGGTGCGGCAGCAGAGGATGTTCCGCCGCCGCCCGAACTCAATGAAGCATGAGACGCAAAGCGGCTCTCGCGTAGGAGTTACGCTGCCGCCGTCGCCACCCCATCAAGCCGCACCGCCACAGTGGTAACGCCGTTCCCGGCATCCTCGACGGCCACGCCAATGGGAAACCGCCCTGTGCCTGGCACATCCACCTGCTTGGCGGTATCGTCCCACGACACGCGCGCTCCGACAGTCAGGACAGCTGCGCTGGCCTTGGGCAGTTGAAACACCCCGGTGGTCGCGATTTCGACCGGGTCGCCTGCAGCCGCGCCATACGCGGCGACACCGAAGATGTTGCCGACGATCAGCGCGTCGCCCGAGGCGATGCCACCCGTGGGTGCCGTTACCGTGATGACCTTCCCGGCCTGGATGTAGTTCTTCATGGATTACAGTCCTTTCGAGGATTGGATGCGGACGACCGAGATGCGGCCCGACGCGCCTGCGATCTGTCGGTTGAGATCTGCAAGCGCGGCGGCCATCTCGCCGTCGGTCGCATAGGTGACGCGCTTGCCGTCATATTCGACGGTGCGGACGCCCCGATAACGCGCGGCCATCAGGGCGTCTCGCCAGGCGGAGAGTTGCGCAAGGTTGGCCATCACGCCCCCGGGTTCATGTACCAGCCACGGTGGTCGATGAAGCCGGCGCCGAAATCCAGGATCACCCGGATTTCCACGCCGTCCACATCCCAGCCCGAGCGGCTTTCGACCTGCGGACCCTCGGCCCCCGAGAGATAGGCAAACTCCAGCCCGTCGATTTCCCCGGGGTCGGCGGTGACATACCAGCGCGTGGCGCTCGACAGCCGTGGCTCGACGACCAGAGAAAGCGAGCCCGAAAACGGGTTCACATCCGCCGCCGTGGCCGGCGCGATTGAGGCCAGCCATTTCTCGGCCGTGGTTTCCAGCGCCGGCGGCACCAGCAGGTTGCGGGGTGTGGCGCGGATCGTCCGGTCCTCGATGCCCTTCTGGGTGCGCAGCGCCAGCCGGGCGGCGGACAGCGTCGCATCCGAAATCACCGCACCCGTGGCGGCCTTGTTGCCGTGTTGTGTGTGGAACAGGGCCTTGCCGTCCGACATTGCCGGGCCGTTGCCAGCGCCGGATTCCAGCAGCGTGACGAGGATGCGCGCCTCGGTTTCGGCCGCGGCTTGGCCCATGCGGCGCGCGAGGTCCGCGAAGGCGCCAAGGTCGTCGTTCACCAGCACCTGCCGGGTGATGCCGATTTTCCGGGCCCAGGTCTCGACCTTGTAGGCCTCGCGCGCCTCGGCCATGGTGCCTGCCTTGATCTCGCCATGCTCGTTCAGCTTTTCCAGAAGCGGCGCCTCACCCAGCATGATCTTGTTCACCGCGCGGAAGTCGCGCGCCGTTGTCTGGCGGCCGAGCCGGCGAATACCCGAGGGCGCGGCCTGATAGGCATCGCGCAGCACCCGGCCCACCGTGTCCCCAAGGATGATGGGGAAATCCGAGGTGGTGTGCAGAGCGCGGGTGACGAGGCTTGCGGCCGAAAGCGCGAGGGTGGACTCACCGCGCAGCGTCAGAAGTTCCCTCGCCATGTCCACCGGCGTGGCATAGGCGTAGCGGCGAGCGGGTTCGCTCAGCTCATGCCGCGGGTTGATCCGGGCGTAGAGCGCCTCGCCCATCTGACGGGCGCGCAGTGCCGGGTCATCGTGGCTTTCGCCCATTTCCACGCGGACCTGTTCGGTGCGGACTGGGGGCGCAGAGCGGGCCGCCAGCGCCTCGAAGGCGGCGCGGCGGGCGGTGTCGGGATCGGCATTCGCGTCGATCTGGCTGTCGATCCAGGGCTGGTCCAGCCCGGCGACGCGGGCGATGGAGCGGATCTCGGCGTTCGCCTCGGCGCGGGTTTCGGTCTGCGGCATTGTTTCAGCCGCCTCTTGCGTTTCAGTGTCAGGCATTTCTGTCTCCATGCGAATATGGGCGCCGGGGTCGGCCGGCGTCGGCACCAGGGAAATCTCGTGGGGTGTCCAGCGCACGGCGGTCAGCACGCGCGCGCCGTTCTCGGTGGACTCGGCCCATTCCTCGACCGAGTAGCCGACCGAGACGTGTCGCAGGATGCCGGCCTGCACGTCCTGCCAGATCGGCTCGACCTCGGGCCTGGCCGAAAACTGGATGAGGGCCGTTCCCCGCTTGCCATCGACGGCGGCACTGCGGACCGAGCCCAGCACGTCGCGCACCGCGCTCTGGCGATGCGCGTCGAGAACGGACGCCCCCTCAAGGCGCGACAGGTCCACCGCCTCGGGCGCGAGGCTCAGCCGTTCGATATATTGCCCGTCCATGTCGCGGCGGCGCATGGGCGCGCCGGTGGACCAGATGACCTCGACGGTGCGTGCTTCAGCGTCGGCGGTGGCGGACGCCAGCGTGGCGCGGCGGGTCAGGAGTTCGATGGTGTCAGCCATTGGCGTTGTCCTGTGATTGTGGCGCGCTTGCCGGGCCGAAGCTGAGGCCCAGCCCGTCTGCGCGCTCCTTGTCGGCGGCAATCTCGCCATCCACCTGTTCGGCGTCATAGCCGCGCTCGGAAATCGCCTGGGACCGGCTCTTGAGCCCAGCGCCGATCGCCATGATTTCGGCCTGCACGTCCTTCACCGGATCGACATGGTCGAACTTGGGCGGCAACCAGGCGCAGCCGAGATAGGCCGCCGGGTTCCTGTCGAAATCCCGCGCGGGCAACTCACCCGTCAGCACTGCCAGGCGCACGAACCGCTCCCACACAGGGCGGCAGAACAGGTGCACCACCACGTTATGTTGCAACTGCTCGACCCGGCGGCGGAACTCGATCAGCCCAGCGCGGATCGAGGAATAGGTCACGCCCTCCAGATCGCCCGATACCAGCTCGTAGGGCAGGCCCAGCCCGGCGGCGATGGCGCGCAGGTGGTTTTTCACGAAAGGCGCATAGGCATCGTGTTCGGTCGGGTTCGAGAAACGGATGTCGGTGCCAGGTGGAAGCGGGATCAGGCTGCCGGGCTCCATCCCCACGGTCAGCGCGCCGCCCGTGTTGGTGCCGGAAAGCCCGCCCGCGGTGCCGTCGGGATCGGTGATGAAGCCGGTGAACAGGGCTGCCACCTTGGCCTTGACCAGTGCGGCATCCTCGAACTGGTCGAGTTCGTGCAGCCGCAGCAGCACTGGCGCGAGCCAGGTGATCCCCCGGAGCTGGCCCGCGGCGAGCGGTTTGAACAGGTGCAGGCAATCTGCGGTGGGGATGCGGATCGGGTCTGTGCGATATGATTTCAGTGGGTCGGTTGGGCGGGAGGACAGCACATGGTAGGCGACCCGGTGGCCGGCAGCATCGAACTCGATACCTGCCCGAATCCGCGCCCCACCGCCGATTTCGCGGTGCAGATCCAGCGGCACCTGCTCGCGATCAAGAAGTTCGATATGAAGGGGGATGCTGCTGGCCTCGGATGGCATCCTCAGCCGGGCGAAGCTCTCGCCGCTCTCGATCATCGCCCGCACGCCCATGGCCTGCAGCCCGTAGTAATCCGCAAGCCCGTCCGGGGCGGCATGATCGGTCCAGCGAAGCCACAGCGCCTGCAGCCGTTCGCGCACTGCCCGGTCGGGATGGGTGGATTGCGGCTTGATCCCAGCGCCAACGACATTCCCCACCAGGCTGTCCACCGCCGCCGCGACCCAGGGGTTGTTCCGCGCATACCACCCCGCCCGTCGCGATGCCGTGGTCGCGCCCGCCAGGATTGCCGCGTTCAGGCCGTCGATGGTCTTGGCGCTCTCCCAACGCCGACCGCCACCGGCGGCGTCAAGGCCACGGATGCGTGTGAGTTTGAGCAGTCGTTGGAGGAAGGTTCGCATGGGCGGGAGAATCGCCCATTACGGCACATCAAGCTATTGGGAATGTTTGGGAATCGGTTATTACAGGGCAGGCCTGTCAATCGGCGGCAAAAGGCGTATGGTTACCAAGTTGACAGGGGCTGCCTAAGTTGCCATAAACACCACAAAATGACGTCAATCAGGCGCACGCTCACTCTGTGTTCCAAAATGGTTACCGAAAGAAGAAAATGGCGACAGGTATCACGAAGCGCGAGCAGCACTCCCAAGACGCATATACAGCTTCCGAGTTTTTTCGGGAGCCCCTTCCGTTGCCGGAAAACAGTGCCGGCTTCGAGCTGGCCTATCCAAACAAAGCATCTGATGAAGAGATTCTTCGTGCCGAGCCGCGCCGCTTCTTTGAGCTAACGGATGGCGTGGCAAAGGAGACGAGCGTTGGCGCTGGGATGTTTATCCTGGACGACAATTATTTTGTGCTTAACCAGATGGTGGCTGACGGAAAGAAGGTCACGCTATTCTATTTGGATCCTCCATATGGAACTGGATTTGATTTCCAGTCTCGAGATCTCCAGCATGCCTATAAAGACTCAATGGGGCAAGCAGCCTATCTTGAGTTCATGAGGCGTAGACTAATACTGATGCGTGAGGCGATGGCAGATGATGGGTCCATCTATGTCCATATCGGGCATCAGATGCTTGGCCATCTTAAGGTTCTGATGGACGAAGTTTTCGGATCTGACAATTTCCGAAATTTGATTACTCGCCGAAAGTGTAGCAGCAAAAATTTCACGAAGAAGCAGTACGCAAACATCAATGACTACATTTTGTTTTATTCAAAGAGGCGTACGTACAAGTGGAACCAGCCCGGAGTGGAGCCAGAGCAAGCGTGGATTGAGAAAGAGTATCCTAAGATCGACGCGATAGGCCGAAGGTACAAACTGGTTCCGATCCATGCTCCGGGCACAAGACGGGGCGAAACTGGCCAGCCGTGGCGCGGAATGATGCCTCCTCCAGGGAAGCACTGGCAGTACGCGCCTTCGAAGTTGGAGGAACTGGATCGGCAGGGTGACATCCACTGGTCACGGAATGGAAATCCGCGGCGAAAAGTATATTGGTCGGCTGACAAGAGAATCGCGCTGACCGACTACTGGGATCAATTCCGTGATGCCCATCATCAGAGCATTCAAATCACTGGGTATCCCACTGAAAAGAATCTTTCCATGCTCAAGATGCTTGTGGGAGCAAGCTCTGATCCGGGTGATCTTGTCATGGATCCATTTTGTGGTTCTGGAACAACTCTTCACGCAGCACGAGATCTCGGCAGGGAGTTCATTGGTGTCGATGCCTCGTTTGCCGCCGCAAGGGCAACGCTGGCGCGCATGCGGCATGGGCTTAAGCCAATGGGTGACTATGTCAAGAAAAAGGAATCTGACGTGGTGCAGCTAGCACTCATTGAGGAAGAGCGTTCAGCCGCGCAGCGATGTGCATTCGTTGTTGATGGGCGCTTGCTGGCTGCGTTCGAGAGTGAACTACTGGAAATTTCTAGGATTTAACTTTCAAGCCATTCTGGGGTGATGCGTTTTGCAGCGATTTTCAATGTTACCACCCGCACGCGGCCGTTCCATTGTCCATCGAGCACGCAAGCTTCTTCCCAGGTGTCGCTGTGCATCAATCCCGGTCCGTCAGACAGGAAGATCAACTTGAGCCTGGTAGGGGTTAGTTCGTCGAATGCCTTGGCCTTCTCGACCTTGTTCGCGTTGCTGCCAGTGCGATCATCAGACTGTGCTCCACCGCGCGTGGAATCATAGCGAGCAAAACCTACTGCGAGCACCTCTTGATCCGTAGACCGCCTTACAACGAAGTCGCACGGATAGGATCCTTTGAAATCCGGATAGAGTTCAGAAAGCTCGATGTCCCTTCCTGCGCCGCGTGGTCCCTCAATTATGAAGCGGCCGTTGAAATGGGACTCGAACCAATCGAAGAAGGCGCCTGTAAGCTGATATCCGAGCTGACCTCGCGTGTCATACTCGCCAACCAGTGCGGCCAAGGCGTACTTGTATTCCATCGGTAGGTTCCCAAATTGCTTTTTGAGCTTTTCAATAGGCTTAAATGTCTCGCCATAGGTTTCAACCAGTGTTTCAGTAGAAACCTTCCGGATTTTCTTCGTGGTTTCGGTGTCAAGGACTGGCGATACACAGCGGCGATACATCTTCAGCAAAGCCATTCGCTCATCTGCATCGCGATCAGCCCGGCGGATCTTCTCCAAGACCTCGGCGCTACTACTCGAGTTGCGAATGAGATGGCAGAACACTTCAATCGCGTTATCATACTTCTCGATCAGAAGATCGAGCACCTCTGGAAATCGGATCGTGCTATCAATCGGCGTGATGATCTTGCTGACATCCGAGATAGTACGAAGAAACTTGTGGTTGGACATGCTCGAGACGTTTCTGGTTGTGCCTATTATGAGCCTCAGATACTCGGGCACTACGTAGGAGCTGTCAATCGTGGTTGATGAAGTTCGGTTAGACGAGCGTAGACGCTTGCAGGCGGTGTACCCTCACCTGGCCGAGATTTTGAGGCACCTTCCCGCCCTCAAAACACCACAAGTCTATTCTGGACCTGTTGCCGAGGCTGTCACGCGGATCGTGATCGGACAGATGCTATCGGGAACGGCGTCTGCCAAGATCTATGGACGCGTTCGTTCGGCGCGTGATAGAGCTGGACTTGTAGGTTCTTGGCAACTACCGCAATCCGACCTGCTTGCTGCCGGATTGTCCGCGCGAAAGGTGAAGACGGTGAAGGCGTTCGGTGAAAGGTACGATAAAAGCGCCGAGGAAATCGAAGCATGGCGCAACTTGTCGTACCAAGAACTGCGGAAGGAGGTCGAAGCGTGCTGGGGCCTTTCTCGTTGGTCGAGCGATATGTTGGCCATATTCTACTTTGGACACAAAGATGTCTTCCCGGAGACTGACGGAACGATCATGCGAGCGTTGAAAATGCTCCGCAGTCGATTTCCTGAGCATGAAGTCGATCCGGAACTCGTTCGCCCTTTTAGAACATCCCTAGCCTTGGCATTCTGGAGCTTTATGGACACCGGGCTCTTACGAGATCGGTCGTAGGTCGCGGACTTGCACTGGCCTAACGCATCCAGTCTGACCGGATCACGCGCGCAGTCTCTGAGTCCTGCCGCGCCGACACCGACGCCATCCCCTCCACCTCCTCATTCAACCTCAGCCCCATGCTGATCAGCCCGTGCAGGGCGGCATGGGCATAGACGAAGGTATCCAGCGCCTCGTTGCGCTCGCCGTCGCGCTTGGGTTGCCAGGAACGGACGGGGCGGCCGCGGGTGAAGCGGGTGACGACGCGCTCGGCGGTCAGCTGGCGGAAATACTCGGCGTCCAGGCGGCGGGGAAAGTGGATCGCACCGGGGCCGGGTTCGGTGAGGCGCAGGCGGGCGTAAACTGCATCCTTCACCGCGTCCACGCCGACGATGAACAGCGGGATCTTGCCCTTGTTTCTGCGCGTGGGGCGGCGCGGCCAGACCGGGATGCCGGGACCACCGCGGCCCTTGATCGCCCATATGCGGCGAGCAAGGCGGGTGCGGCAGAACTCGTAGGCCATCTTGGTGTGATGACCGCCGGTGTCGATGGCGGCGGCGCGCACGGGCAACTCGATCCCGGCCGGGTGCGGGAAGGTGGTTTGCAACACCATGTCGAGATCGGACCAGAGGCGCGGGCCTGATGGGTCGCCCCACAGCACGCGATAGTCGATCACCCATACCTCCTCGTCCCGGCCCCAGCCGAGGATCTGCACCTCGATCCGGTCGCCCTGCACATCGACGCCGGCGGTGAGCACGGCGACGCTGGCCGGCAGCGCATCGCCCCAGTCCTCGCGCCGGGCCATCAGCGGGTCGGCGGGGACGGTATCGCCCGCCTGGTCTTCCCAGGATTCACCCAGCTTGGTGTTGACCCAGACCTGAAGCCGGGCGGGATCCTTGCGGATGCGGCCATGCTCGGTGGCGATTTCGGCCCAGGTTTCCCACGGGGAATAGAGCGCCGAGAGGTGAAAGCCGGCGGTCCGCCCATCGCCCCTGGCGGTTGCACGCCATTCCCCGCCGGCCAGCAGGCGCGGCTTGTCGTGCTCGTGGTGGATGCCGCCGCAGGCCTCGCAGACCAGATGGGCCTCATCGCGCCGCCCTTCCGGCCAGCGGATGCGCGCCCAGGTGATCGGCGCCATATCGCCGCAATGCAGGCAGGGAACGTGGAAAAAGCGTTGGTCGCTGTCCTCGTGATCTGCCCCCATTGAGTGGTCCAGTTTGAAAGTTAGTGCATTGTGGGTCTCTGGTCCATTGGAATGATGCTCTCCGGTGCGGGTGGTCGATATCCCAGAGCGCTATGTGGCCTGACGGTGTTGT
>JALWJU010000581.1 GCA_026997055.1 Paracoccaceae bacterium
GGCTCGAGGATCTCGCCCTAACGGTTTGCCTTCACCATCGAGACCGGGGCATGGATGTCGCCCGCGGCCATGCCCATGACGGTGGTGCCGTCCGGGTTGTAGCGGCTGCCGCAGGCAAAGCCGGTGTGCACGTTGAGTTCATAGTTGCCGGGCGGCAGGCCCCGCAGGTGGGGGGTGAACTCGATGCCGCGAGGCGTGTCGCGCGCGACGATGACGCCGATGGCCTGGTCGAGTCCGTCCGGTTTGAGCTTGAAGATCGTGACGCTGACTTCGCGGGCCTGCAGCGAGAACGCCAGCAGCAGGAAGCCAATGAGTATCGGTAAACGCAGTTTCATGTCGCACCTCCTCGTGTGAGCGGCCCGGGATCAGGCGCGTGCCGGGCCGTACGGGTGATCCGGGCTCACTGCGCGGCGATGCGATGTGCGGACAACGACGGGCAACAGGGTATCGCCGGGCAGTGCCGACTTGATGCCACGCCAGCCGATGGATGCGGTCAACACCCCATCGGTTGTCGGAGGGTATCAGGGGTTCTCTGAGTGTTGTTCAGGGTGGCGGGCCTGTCAAGGCAGGGAGACGAGAAACGCCGCGCGTATAAATTGGGCTTTTCGGCCGAGGCGGCCAATCAGTTTTTCTGATGCCGCAGGGAAAAGACAGTACGGTGATCATGGGAAATACGGCCGGCGCCGGGGTGGGGGATGTGCTCGCAGCGGGCGATCCGGCCGGGAGGATGTTGTATAGTCCGGCCCTTACCCGGAGAGATATGCATGAGATTTCACCTTGAGTCGATTCTGTTTGCCCTGTTGATCCTGTCCGGCCCGCTGGCGCCTGCCATGGCCGCCCCGCCTGCCGGAACCGTGCCGGAGATCACCGTCTACAAGAGCCCCACCTGTGGTTGTTGCAAGAAATGGATCTCCCATCTGCGCGAGAACGGTTTTAGCGTCACGGCGAAGGACGTTGCCGACATGAGGCCCATCAAGCAGAAGTATGGCGTGCCGCCGAAGTTGAGTTCCTGCCACACCGCGGTGGTCGACGGCTATGTCATCGAAGGCCATGTGCCGGCGGCGGACATCCGGCGCCTGCTGGACTCCCGCGCCCCGCTGTGGGGACTCACCGTGCCCGGCATGCCCATCGGCTCGCCGGGCATGGAGCAGGGGCCGCGCCGGGAGCCTTACGGCGTCCTGAGTATCGACAGGAAGGGCGAGGTCGATGTCTACTCGCTGTACCACCAGTAGGCATCAGGCCTGGTTCTGCCTTGTCGCGCTCGCGCTCATGCCCGCGGGCGCGGCGGCGCTGGAGTCGGGATCCGGCGTCGATCCGCGAAGCGGCCTGCGCTTCTGGTTCGTGCGCGACGAGGGCATGTCCCTGCGCCTCGCCCAGATCCTGCCCGATCAGACCCGGGGGTTCTTCCTCGCACGGGGATTCAATGCGGCACAGGCCGATCGCATTGCGCTCAGTTGCGTCTTTCAGACCGACTTTCGCAACATCGCCACCGGCGATGCGCCGTTGGCCTACGATCTGCGCGAGTGGGTGGTGCGCTACCGTGGCGAGTCGCGGCGCATGAAACTGCGTGCGGACTGGGACCGCGAGTGGCGGGAGGCGGGCCTGGCGCCGGGGCCGCGCACGGCCTTCGAATGGGCGCTCTATCCCACGACGCAGATCTATCAGGCCGGTGACTACAACTGGGGCGTGGCGAGCTTCGACCTGCCACCCGGCGCGCGCTTCGACCTCGAACTGGTGTGGACCCGGGCCGGTACGCGTTACCGGCACCTCATCCGGTACATGCAATGCGTCGAGGACCGCCACATGGAACCGGGTGGGGAGACGGCGGAGTGAAGAGATCGGCAAGGAGGCGCCACGCGCGCGCGGGCCGGGGATCCCTGCTGGGCGCCCTGCTGTTTCTCGCCACCGCCGTCCCCGCGGACGAGGCCCTCATGGCGCCACTGGCGCAGCCTTTCGCGGCGCCGGATTTCGACCTGCCCTGCGAGGGCGGCGGGCGCTGCCGCCTCGCTGACTACCGCGGCAAGGTGGTGCTGCTCAACTTCTGGGCCACCTGGTGCCCGCCATGCCGCGCCGAGATGCCCTCGCTGGAGCGCGCCTGGCAGAAACTCGGGGGGAAGGAGGTGGTGGTGCTGGCCGTCAACGTCGGTGAAGACGAGGATGCCATCTTTGCCTTCCAGGGCGACTATCCCGTCAGTTTTCCCATTCC
>JALWJU010000582.1 GCA_026997055.1 Paracoccaceae bacterium
CCACGCCGCCGGGGTGATCGACGACGCCCCGCTTGTCACCAAGAGCATCTCGGCGATCGAAGACGTGTTCTCGCCCAAGATCCACGGCACCCAGGTGCTCGACCGGGTATTTCCCGACGGCGATCTCGACTGGCTGGTGCTGTTCTCCTCCACCTCCACCGCCACCGCGCCGGCGGGGCAGGTGGATTACGTCGCCGCCAATGCCTTTCTCGACGCCTACGCCCAGGCACGCGCGGGCGGCCGGACCCGTGTGCTCACCCTCGGCTGGGGCATCTGGGCCGACCGCGGCATGGCCGCCGAGGCCCTGGGCGCCACCCGCCCCGCGGGCGACGGGCCGGCGCGCGAGATCGACGCCCCGCTGCTTTCCGCCAGCCTGCTCGACCGCGACGGCCACCGGGTCTTTACCGGGGCCTTGAGCGAATCCGACTGGGTGATCGGCGAGCACCGGCTGGCGAGCGGCGAAGCCCTGCTGCCGGGCACCGGATACCTGGAGCTGATCGCCGAGGCGCTCGCCGCCCAGGGCGAAAGCGCGCCCTGGGAGATCCGCGACCTCGCCTTCCTGCGCCCGCTGGCGATTGCCCCCGGAGAGCGGCGCGAGATCCGCCTGCGGCTCAGGCGCAGCGCGGCCGGCTACCGGGTCGATATCCGCTCGGCGGTGGAGATGCAGGGGCGCAAGGGCTTCGTGCTCAATGCCGAGGCCGAAGTGGCGCTGGGCAATATCCCCGCCGCCGACACAGCCGACCTCGCCGCCATCCGCGCCCGCTGCGCGCCGCCTGAGCAAGCCGCGCCCGGCGCCGCGCTCGCCAGCGCGCAGGAGGCCCACCTCGCCTTTGGTCCGCGCTGGAAAGTTCTGCAATCCCAATCGCTTGGCGAGGGCGAAGGCATCGCCGACCTCACCCTGCCCGAAGCCGCCCGGGGCGACCTCGCAGAGGGATTCGCCCTGCACCCGGCGCTTCTCGACATCGCCACCGGCTGGGCCATGGCGCTGATCCCCGGCTACGCGGCGCGCCACCTCTGGGTGCCGCTCGCCTACCGGCGCCTGCGCCTCTACCGCCCGCTGCCGGCAGAGATCACCTCGCATATCCGCCTCGCCGAGGCCCGCCCCGGCGGGCCCGATGCGCGCTTCGACGTGACCCTGTGCGACCGCGCGGGCAATGTCTGCGCCGAGATCGAAGGCTTCACAATCCGCCGCATCGACTCGCCCGCCGCGCTCGACCTCGAGCCGGCCCCCGCCCCCGAAGCGGTGGAATTTCCCGACGCGCCCAACGCCCCCGCCGGCGGCGCTCCCCTCAGCCCGGCCCAGGAGCGCCTGCGCCACAATCTCGGCCAGGGCATCCCCGCCGAACAGGGCGGCAAGGCCTTCCTCGCCGCGCTGGCCGCGGGGCGGTCGCGCCTGCTGGTCTCTTCCATGCCGCTCGAAGCGCTGATCGAGCAGACCGACGCCGAGGCCGAAGCCGCCCACGGCGCAAGCGGCGGCCGGACCTTCGAGCGGCCCCGGCTCGAACAGGAATACATCGCCCCCGAAGGCGCGCTGGAAGAGACCCTCGCGGGCTTCTGGCAGGACCTGCTCGGGGTCGGCCGGATCGGCGCGGAGGATTCCTTCTTCGACCTCGGCGGGCACTCGCTGATCGCCGTGCGGCTGTTTGCCCGCATCCGCAAGAGCTGGGGCGTGGACCTGCCGATCTCGACCCTGTTCGAAGCCCCGAGCATCCGCGCCCTGGCCCGCCTGCTGGAGGCTGAGGGCGCCGCCGCCGAGGCAGGCGACAGCGCCGCCGAAAAGCCCCGCGCCCCGCGCCGCCGCTTCACCCATCTCGTGCCCATGCACGAGGGCGAGGGGGGCGAGGCGACGCCCTTCTTCCTCGTCGCCGGCATGTTCGGCAATGTGCTGAACCTGCGCCACCTCGCCCACCTGCTCGGCCATGACCGCCCCTTCTACGGGCTGCAGGCCAGGGGGCTTCTGGGCGAGGACGAGCCGCACGATTCGATCCCCGAAGCGGCCCGCTCGATGATCGCCGAGATCCGCCAGATCCAGCCCCACGGCCCCTACCTGCTGGGCGGCTTTTCCGGCGGCGGCATCACCGCCTACGAGATCGCCCGGCAGCTCGAGGCGCTGGGCGAGGAGGTCGCCCTTGTCGTCCTGCTCGACACGCCGCTCCCTCAGCGCCGCCCGCTCAGCCGCAGGGACCGCGCCCTGATCCAG
>JALWJU010000583.1 GCA_026997055.1 Paracoccaceae bacterium
GCTGGGCGACGGAGTGTGGGAGGGGCTGCGCCTGTATAACAGCCGCTTCGCCTTTCTCGGTGAGCACCTCGACCGCCTGTATGCAGCCGCCAGGGCCATTGATCTGGATATCGGCCTGCCGCGCGAAACCCTGGCCAATGCGCTGGAGCAGACCCGCCTGGCCAACGGCATGGAGAACGACGCCCATGCCCGCCTGATGATCACGCGCGGGGTCAAGACTCGCCCGTTTCAGCACCCGGCGCTGAGCCGGCAGGGGCCGACCATCGCCATCATCATGGAGCATTCCCGCCCGCTCGCTCCGGCACCCGCGCGTCTGGCCACCGTACCGCATATGCGCGGGCTGCCGATGACGCAGGATCCGAAGCTGAATTCGCACAGCAAGCTCAACTGCATCCTCGCCGGTATCGCAGCCGAGAAGGCCGGGGCCGACGAGGCGCTGATGCTCGATGTGCATGGCTTCGTGAACACGACCAATTCCTGCAATTTCTTCATCGTGCGCAGGGGCGAGGTCTGGACTTCGACCGGCGATTACTGCCTGAACGGCATCACCCGGCAAAAGGTGATCGACCTCTGCCGGGCCGACGGCATCCCGGTATTCGAGCGAAATTACTCGCTGGTCGATACCTATGGTGCGGACGAAGCCTTCATGACCGGCACGTTCGGCGCGCAGACTCCGGTGGGCGAGATTGACGGGCGGGTGATCGGCGATGGCGGGATGGGGCCGATGACCCGGCATATTCGTGCACTCTACAAGGCCCTGATCGCCCGGGAGTGCTCCTGATGCGCATCGCCATGTGGTCCGGGCCGCGCAACCTTTCGACGGCGATGATGTATTCTTTCGCGTCGCGCGCCGACATGGCGGTGATGGACGAGCCCTTCTATGCCGCCTATCTGGCGCAGACCGGACTTGAGCACCCCATGCGTGACGAGATCCTTGCGGCACAACCCACCGACCCGGTCGAGGTCGTGGCACGGATCACCACGCCGGTTGCCCTGCATTCCTACCAGAAGCACATGTGCCACCACATGCTCCCGGGCTTTCCGTGCGACTGGATGGAGGGCTTTACCAATATCTTTCTGATTCGCCACCCGGCGCGCGTCATCGCCTCTTATGCGGCCAAGCGGGAGCAGCCGACGCTCGCCGATATCGGTTTCACCCGGCAGGCCGAGATGTTTGATGAACTGCGCGCCGCCGGGCAGGTGCCCGTGGTGATCGACAGCCATGACATTCGCCAGGACCCGGAGGCGATGCTGCGCGCGCTTTGCGCGGAGATTGGCCTCACCTGGGATGCGGCGATGCTGTCATGGCCTGCGGGCGGGATAGCCGAGGATGGCGTTTGGGCGAAGCATTGGTACGGTGCGGTCTGGCGCTCCACCGGCTTTGCCGGCCCCGAAGGGCCGCTGCCGGAAGTGCCTGCCGAACTGGCCGGTGTGGAAAGAGGCGCGATGGAAGCCTATGAACACCTGAAGCGATTCAGGATCCGCCCCTGGCCACCCGCCGGTCGCGCATCGCCAGAAGCTTGAGCCGCAGGGCATTGAGCTGGATGAATCCGGCTGCATCGGCCTGATCATAGGCGCCCATATCCTCTTCGAAGGTCACATGCTCCTCGCTGTAGAGCGAATGCTCCGACCAGCGACCGACGGTCCGGGCCGAGCCCTTGTAGAGCTTCACCCGCACGGTGCCGGTTACATGCTCCTGCGACTTGTCGATGGCTGCCTGCAGCATTTCGCGCTCCGGGCTGAACCAGTAGCCGTTATAGATAAGCTCGGCATAGCGGGGCATGAGCTCATCCTTGAGGTGCATGGCGCCGCGGTCCATGGTGATGCTCTCGATGCCGCGATGGGCCTCGAGCAGGATGGTGCCGCCGGGGGTTTCGTAGATGCCGCGCGACTTCATCCCCACATAGCGCCCCTCGACCAGATCGAGCCGGCCGATGCCGTGCTTGCCGCCCAGTTCGTTGAGCCGGGTGAGCAGGCTGGCCGGGCTCAGCGCCTCGCCGTTGATGCTGACCGCATCGCCCCTTTCAAAGCCGATTTCCACATATTCGGGCGCATCCGGCGCATCCTCTGGTGCGGCTGTGCGCTGATAGACATATGCCGGCGCCTCCTCGGCCGGATCTTCGAGAATCTTGCCCTCGGAGGAGGTGTGCAACAGGTTCGCATCCACCGAAAAGGGCGCTTCGCCCCGCTTGTCCTTTGCGATCGGGATCTGGTGCTTCTCGGCGAATTCGAGCAGGCGGGTGCGGCTGCTCAGGTCCCATTCGCGCCACGGGGCGATCACCCGGATCTCGGGATTCAGCGCATAGGCGGCAAGCTCGAAGCGTACCTGGTCATTGCCCTTGCCGGTGGCGCCGTGGGCAACCGCATCGGCGCCGTGCTCGGCTGCGATTTCGACAAGGCGCTTGGAGATAAGCGGGCGAGCGATCGAGGTGCCGAGCAGATACTGCCCCTCATAGAGCGCATTGGCGCGAAACATGGGAAAGACATAATCGCGCACGAACTCCTCGCGCAGGTCCTCGATATGGATGTTCTCGGGCCTGATCCCCAGCATCTCCGCCTTCTGGCGCGCGGGCTCGAGCTCTTCGCCCTGGCCGAGATCGGCGGTGAAGGTGATGACCTCGCAGCCATATTCGGCCTGCAGCCATTTGAGGATGATCGAGGTATCGAGCCCGCCGGAATAGGCAAGCACGACTTTCTTGGGCGCGGACATGGGCGACTCCCTCTGGTGTTTCGGCGCGGGTTTATTGGGTTTGGCGCCGGGCGGCAAGGGGACGCCTTGCCTTGGCGGGCCGAATGCGCCAAAGCGGAGGGCATGACGGACTTTTGTGACAGAGCCCATGCGGCCGAGCAGGAGATGCGCCGCCTGTTTCCGGTGACGCCGCTGCAGCGCAACGACCACCTCTCGGCGCGGTACGGCGCCGATATCTGGCTCAAGCGCGAGGATCTCTCGCCGGTGCGCAGCTACAAGATCCGCGGGGCGTTCAATGCCATGCGCAAGGTGCTGGCGCGCGAGCCGGGCCGGGCGCTGTTCGTCTGTGCCTCGGCGGGCAATCATGCGCAGGGCGTGGCCTATGTGTGCCGGCATTTCGGGGTGAAGGGGGTGATCTTCATGCCTGTCACCACCCCGCAGCAGAAGATCGACAAGACCCGGGTCTTTGGTGGCGATGCGATCGAGATACGCATGGTTGGGGACTATTTTGACGATACGCTTGAGGCGGCGCAGGCATATTGCGCCGAGGCGGGCGGGCATTTCCTGGCGCCCTTTGACGATGCGGATGTGATCGAGGGTCAGGCTTCGGTCGCCGTCGAAGTGCTGGAGCAGATGGGGCATGCGCCCGACATGATGGTGCTGCCCGTGGGCGGGGGCGGGCTGGCGGCGGGGATCACCCGGTGCCTGGCCGAAAAGGCACCCGCCACGGCTCTGCGCTATGTCGAGCCCGAAGGCGGCGCCAGCCTGAAGGCGGCACTTGTGGCGGGGCATCCGGTTTCGCTGAGCAGGGTGGATTCGTTTGTCGATGGCGCTGCCGTAGCCCGCATCGGCGCTCTGCCTTTTGACGCCCTTGCCGAAACGCCGGTGCGCGACGTGATCCTTGCCCCGGAAGACCGTATCTGCATCACCATGCTCGACATGCTGAATGTCGAAGGCGTGGTTCTGGAGCCGGCAGGCGCGCTTTCGGTGGATGCACTCACGGATCTTGCCGAGGAAATACGCGGCAGGAGCGTGGTTTGCGTAACCTCCGGCGGCAATTTCGACTTCGAGCGCCTGCCGGAAGTGAAGGAGCGTGCCCAGCGCTTTGCCGGCCTGAAGAAATACCTCATTCTGCGCCTGCCCCAGCGCCCCGGCGCGCTGCGAGACTTTCTCGAATTGCTCGGGCCGGACGACAACATCACACGGTTCGAATACCTAAAGAAATCGGCGCGCAATTTCGGCTCGGTCCTGATCGGCATCGAGACCAGCGAGGCAGCCAATTTCACCACAATGTTTGCCCGGCTGGATGCGGTGGGCCTTGCCTATACCGACATCACCAATGACGAAACGATTTCCGAATTCGTCATCTAGAGCAGTTCGAGACTCCCGGACTGAGCCGGAGTCGAGGGGGGTACTTTCTGACGAAAAGCGCGCTTGGATTCTTCATATGCGCTGAAGATTTCCGGCAGCGAGATTGCGGCGAAATTGCCGGCGGCAGCCAGGCTTTCGCCATCCTGGCAGAGCCTGCTCAGCGTTTCGAAGCCGAGATTTAGAGCGCTGCCCTTCAGCGAATGCAGTTCTTCCTCCAGTGTATCCGGTGCCGGGCTGCCCCTGAGCCGCTCGATCACCTCATCCACTTCTTCCAGAAACATGTCGGCCACCTCGGCAAAATCCGAGTCGCCAATCTCCTCGCGCAATTCGTCGACACGATCCCAACTGATCATGAAACCCTCCACGGTTTTGCTCATTCTGGCAGAAGAATCTTTCTCTCCGGTAAACAGTTACAAATTTAGGCTTAGGCGACTGTTAAGCCAGACGACGATATAGCGGGGTGCGGGATTCGCCCCTGCGGTTTCATATAAAGGTGCGCCTTGCCGGATCTGGCCAGAAAAACGGAAAACCCCGAGAGCGAAACAGGCTCTGCGATTCGCAACGTGCTGGTCGTCGATGACAGCCGGGCACAACGCCTGCTGCTGATTCGGGCTCTGACGCGGCAGGGGTATTATGTCACCGAGGCGGGATCGGGGAAGGAGGCGCTGGCGGCCTGCGAGCAGGATGAGTTCGACCTGGTCCTGAGCGACTGGATGATGCCGGGGATGAACGGGCTCGAATTCTGCAAGGCATTCCGTAACCTGCGGCGGGAGCGTTACGGATACTTCATCCTGCTGACGTCGAAGAGCGAGAAGGGTGCGGTGGCGCATGGGCTGGATGAGGGGGCGGATGATTTCCTGACCAAGCCGGTGAAGCCTGACGAGCTTTTGGCGCGGATCAATGCCGGCGATCGCATCCTGCGCATGGAGCGGCAACTGACCGAAACCAACCGCCAGATAAAGGCCAAGATGGACGAGATCAGCGCCCTGTACGAGGCGCTTGACCGCGATCTGATCGAAGCGCGCAAGATGCAGCAATCGCTGCTGCGCGAGCCGCACCGCGATTTCGGTACGGCGGAAGTCTCGCTGATGCTCAAGCCCTGCGGGCATGTGGGCGGCGATCTGGTGGGCTTCTTTGCTGCCGGCGAGGGAAAGCTGGGCTTCTATTCGATCGACGTATCCGGGCACGGGGTCGCTTCGGCGCTGCTGACGGCGCGGCTGGCCTCCTACCTGTCCGATGGCGCCCCGGCGCAGAATGTCGCCCTGACACCGGATCAGGACGGCCAGTTCGTCCACCGCCCCCCCAGCGAGGTCGCCAATCTGCTGAATATCCTGATGATCGAGGACATGGAGACGGACCTCTATTTTACCTTGCTGCTCGGGTTCCTCGACCTGAAGACGGGACAGCTCGACTACACGCAATGCGGTCATCCGAATCCGGCCTTGATCGACGCGGCGGGGAGGGTACGCTTCCTTGAAGGTGGCGGGCTGCCGATCGGGCTGATACCGGATGCGGACTTCACCCAGCAGCAGATCCGGTTGCGGCCGGGAGAGCGGCTGCTGTTTTACTCCGATGGCTTTACCGAATGCGAAAATACCGAGGGAATACAGCTCGAAGAGGCCGGCTTTGCCAGGATCATCGAAGACAATGCAGGTCTTGAGGACGCGGATCTGTTTACCGCCCTGGTCTGGGATCTGGACCTTTACTCGGGGGGCAGGGATTTCAGCGATGACCTGTCCTGTGCGCTCCTGCGCTACAAGGGATCGCAGGAGACGTAGTGGGCGACGAAGGCGCGGTCTCCTTCATTGGCCAGTATCCTGACCGCGGTTGCCGGGTCGGTCCAGATGGCCTGGTGCAGGGCTTCGCGCGGAGGGCCGAGGCGGCGAACCGGACGGGCGAGATAGATGGTACAGAGCTTTTCTGCCCATAGATCGTATTCCGGCATGTAGGTAAACCGGCGAAACGCCCCGAGCCGGCGGGGTCTGGCGATATGCCAGCCTGTCTCTTCAAACACCTCGCGATGCAGGGCGCGAAAGGGTGATTCTCCCGGGTCGATCCCGCCGCCGGGCAGCTGAAATTCGGGCATCGGCTCGCTCTGGTGGGTCAGCAGCAGGCTTCCGTCGCGCGGCAGGATCGCATAGACACCGGGGCGCAGGACGTATCTTTGCCCGGAGCGCCTTGGCTCGCCGAATCTGCGCATCTCCGTTCCCCTTGTTGCTGCTGGCCTTCGGACAATGTATGGCATTCTTCACAGAAACAGGAAGCCCCGATGACCGAGAACAGCGCAGCAGAATGGGACGACACGATCCTACCCTTCCAGCTGGATCGTGTCGATATGCGCGGGCGGGTGGCGCGGCTGGATACATGCCTGAGCGAGATCCTGGCCCAGCATGGCTATCCGCCCGAGATCGAGGCGCTTGTGGCCGAGGCGGTGCTTCTGACGGCACTGATCGGCCAGACGATCAAGCTGCGCTGGAAGCTGTCTTTGCAGATACGCGGCGATGGACCCGCGCGCCTGATCGCCACCGATTACTTCGCCCCGGAGCGGGAGGGCGCGCCGGCGCGTATCCGTGGCTGGGCGAGCTTTGACGAAACGCGCCTTGAGGCGGGAGCGGAGCCGTTTTCCCAGATCGGCAAGGGCTATTTCGCTGTGCTGATCGACCAGGGTGAGGGGACGACGCCTTATTCGGGCCTTACGCCCATCGCCGGGCGTTCGCTGGCCGACTGCGCTGCCGCCTATTTTGCCCGTTCCGAGCAGCTTCCGACCCGGTTTGCCCTGTCGCTGGGGCGTTCGGCCATGCCCGGAAGGGGCGAGACCTGGCGCGCCGGCGGGATCATGTTGCAGCATATCCCCAAGGCCTCGCCATTGGTGCAGGGGGATGAGCCGGGCGATTCCGGGGGGCATCATGCCGCCGAAGATGAGCTTGACGCCGAAGCGGCGGAGAGCTGGAACCGCACCGGGCATCTGCTGGCCAGTGTGGAGGAATTCGAGCTGATCGGCCCCACGATCAGCCCGACGGCGCTGCTATATCGGCTGTTTCACGAAGAGGCGCCACGGGTGTTTGACGCGCAGCGGGTCCAGTTCGGCTGCTCGTGCAGCCGCGAAAAGGTGGTGCAGAGCCTGTCGATATATTCGGACAGGGATATCGGGCACATGACGACTGAAGAGGGGATCGTGACCGCCGACTGCCAGTTCTGCGGGGCGCATTATCGGTTCGATCCCGAGGAGCTCGGCTTCGAGGCGGCAGAGCGGGCTGCGGCGCGGGCGGATGGATGAGGCTGGCCGCGCAGACACGCTCGCGGGCGTGGTGGCGCGAGCAAGGGCGCTGGGCGCGGGCTCGTCGGATTTCGACCTGAACCCGGAATTTCGCCCGCCAGCGGGGTCGCGTCTGTGCAAGGCGGCGGTGCTGCTGCCCTTCGTGCAGGTGCCGGGTGGTCTGCGCCTGATTCTCACCAAGCGTTCGGCCACCCTGCGCCATCATCCGGGGCAGATTGCTCTTCCGGGAGGCAGGCAGGATCCGGGCGATGCCGACCTGATCGCCACGGCCCTGCGCGAGGCCGAAGAGGAGATCGGGCTTGCGCGCGACAATGTGGAAGTGCTCGCGACCATGCCGGCGCACGAGACGGTCACCGGCTTCGCGGTGACACCGGTGCTGGGGCGGGTGCGGCGTACCTTCGATCCGCGCCCGGAGGCGGGCGAGGTGGACGAGGTCTTTGCCGTGCCCTACGCCTTTCTGTCGAAGTCGGAGCATTTTCGCGTGCAGTCGCGTATCTGGCAGGGCCGGCGGCGGGCCTATTATACGATCCCCTGGGGACCCTATTACATATGGGGGGCGACGGCACGGATCCTGCATGCGCTGGCCGGCGGGGAGGTGGAGCGATGACCCGGATCACAGGCGCCTGGGTCGAGGATGAGCGCGCCCGGGCCGTGCTCACGCTTCTGACCGGGGCGGGGCATGTGGCCCATTTCGTCGGCGGCTGCGTGCGCAATGCGCTGCTGGGCGCGCCGGTGGGCGACATCGACATCGCCACCAATGCGCGCCCCGAGCGGGTCATGGCGCTGGCCGAAGCGGCGGGGATGCGGGCGATCGGCACCGGTATCGCCCATGGCACCGTGACCCTGGTAAACGAGGGGCTTGCCTGCGAGGTGACGACCTGGCGGCGGGATGTGGCCACCGACGGCCGCCGGGCCGTGGTGGCTTATTCGGACGATCTGGCGGAGGACGCACGGCGGCGCGATTTTACCATGAATGCCCTTTACAGCGATGCGGAAGGCAGGGTGCTCGATCCGCTGGGGACGGGGCTTGAGGATCTCCGCGCCCGGCGCGTGCGCTTTATCGAAGACGCCGCGACCCGGATTCGGGAAGATTACCTGCGCATCCTGCGGTTCTTTCGCTTTCATGCCTGGTATGGCGATCAGGCTGCCGGGCCGGATCCTGATGCTCTTGCGGCAATAGCGTCTCTAACGGCCGGATTAGAGACACTTTCACGCGAGCGGGTGGGTCATGAGATGCTCCGTCTCCTGGCCGCGCCGGACCCGGCGCCGGCCCTTGCCAGCATGGTGCAGGCCGGGGTGCTCGCTCGCGTCCTGCCCGAGGCGGACGCGCATGCGTTGCCGGTGCTGGTGCATCTGGAGGGGGAGAATGGCGTTGCCCCGGAGGCGATCCGCAGGCTTGCCGGCCTTGGGCGGATCGAGGGCGTGGCGGCGCTTTTGCGGCTCTCGCGCCGGCAGGCAAGGCGTCTGGAAGAGATGCTGCAAGGGGCCGAGAGTGCCGACAGGCCGGAGGTGCTGGCCTGGCGTCATGGCGCCGATTTGGCGCGCGATATCCTGCTCCTGCGCGCGGCCCTGCTGGCACAGCCCTTGCCGGAAGGCTGGCGAGCCGCACTGGCATACGGGGCAAAGCAGCGCTTCCCCCTGCGGGCCGCCGACCTTGCCCCGCTTCAGGGCGCGGAGTTGGGTGCGCGTCTGCGAGAGCTGGAAGTGCGCTGGGTGGAGAGCGGCTTCACCCTGACCCGTGAGGATCTGCTGGCATGAGCGCGGATGTTCGGACCGTCACCATCGAGCGGCTGGGCCATCGGGGCGAAGGGATCGCCCCTGGCCCAATCTATGTGCCGCGCGCTCTGCCGGGGGAGGTGGTGACGGGCACGGTGACGGATGGGCGCATGAGCGATCCGCGGATCGTCTCTCCGGTGGCAGACCGGGTGCGCCCGCCCTGCCGTCATGCGAAGGCTTGCGGTGGCTGTGCCCTGCAACATGCGAGCGATGACTTCCTGGCGCGCTGGAAGGTGGGCGTGGTGGAAAGGGCGCTGGAGGCGCAGGGGGTCAGGGTGCCGATCCGCGGCATTACCACCTCTCCCCCGCGGTCGCGACGCCGGGCGGTGCTGGCGGCGCGGCGCACAAGGGCGGGCGCGCAAGTCGGGTTTCATGGGCTGAGATCGGGCAGCATTGTCGGGATAGAGGAATGTCATCTGATCCACCCGGATCTCGCGGCGCTTCTGGCTCTGGTGCGGGAGATGGCCGTATTGGGCGCATCGCGCAGGGGAGAGCTCTCGG
>JALWJU010000584.1 GCA_026997055.1 Paracoccaceae bacterium
GCCAGCGGCTATCTGGCCCGGCGCTACGGGGTCTCGCTGGATGCGGAGCGGCAGATCATGGCGCTCAACGGCACCCGCGAGGGGCTTTTCAACGCCTGCCTGGCGCTCTGCCCCGAAGAGAGCACCCGCGGCGTCCGCCCCGTGGTGCTGATGCCGAACCCGTTTTATCAGGTCTATGCAGCGGCAGCCCTGGCGGTGGGAGCCGAGCCGGTCTATGTGCCGGCCACGGCCGAGACCGGCTTTCTGCCCGATTACGGCGCGCTGGGGCCCGACATTCTCAACCGGGTCGAGATCGCCTATCTCTGCTCTCCGTCCAACCCGCAGGGGGCGGTGGCCGGGCGCGATTACTGGGCCGGGCTGATCGCGCTGGGCGAGAAATACGACTTTCGCATCTTCGCCGATGAATGCTACGCCGAGATCTACCGCGACGCCCCGCCGCCCGGCGCGCTGGAGGTCGCTGCCGAGGGCGGGGCGGATCCTGAGCGGGTGCTGGCCTTTCACTCCCTTTCCAAGCGCTCGAATCTCGCCGGCCTGCGCGCCGGGTTCGTGGCCGGCGGGCCCGAGAGCATTGCCCGGCTCAAACACTTGCGCGCCTTTGCCGGCGCACCCCTTCCCGGCCCGGTGCAGGCAGTAGCGGCGCACGCCTGGGCGGATGACTCGCATGTGGCCGAAAATCGCGCCCTCTATCAGGAGAAATACGCGCTGGCCGATGAGCTCCTGGCGGGCGTGCCAGGCTACAAAAGCCCCGAGGCCGGATTCTTCCTCTGGTTGCCGGTGGAGGATGGCGAGGCCGCGGCGCTCAGGCTCTGGCGCGAGACGGGCGTGCGGGTGCTGCCCGGCGCCTATCTGTCGCGCGAGGTAGGCGGGGAAAATCCGGGCGCGGGATATATCAGGGTGGCGATGGTCGCCCCAATACAGGAAATGCAGCGCGGGCTGAACTCGCTTCGCGACTGCATATACAAGTGAAGACGAGGTAAGGCATGGCATATCAGGCACGCGAACGAGACCCGATCTTTGCAGCGGATACCCAGGCGCTGATCGAACGGCGCGGGCGCGAGATGATCGGCCTCGTGCTGCTGGCACTGGGAGTGCTCTCGACGATGCTGATCGGATCCTACGCCCCGGAGGATCCGGGCTGGCTGGCCGCCACCGACGACGAAATCCGGAACATGCTGGGGCGTATCGGCGCCATGATTGCCTCGCCGCTGATGGTCATCATCGGCCTGGCTTCCTGGGGCTTTGCCATCGCCTTTTTCGGCTGGGGGCTGCGCTTCGTCCGCCATGCGGGAGCCGAACGACTGCTGACGCGGATCGCCTTCGTGCCCATTGCCATCGCCACCGGATCGGTCCATGCCTCGACCCTGGTGCCCGGTAGCGGATGGACGCATTCATTCGGCATGGGCGGGCTGTTTGGCGATACCGTGTCCGGCGCGCTCCTGGGATTGCTGCCGTTGTCAACCGTCGTTTCGCTCAAGGCACTTTCACTGCTCTCCGGGCTTGCAACGGTCGCTCTCGGTCTGTTCGCACTGGGCTTCACCAGCGCCGAGGTCAGGCGCATCGGCCGGTTCCTGCTGGTGGGGGTGGTCATGTTCTATGCCATGATCGCCAGCCTGGCCGGACGCGGAGCGCGCCGGGCGGCGGTGGGCGCTGCACAGGCGGCCAGAGGCGCGGCAATGGGTGCTGCCAGGGGAGCACGCGGCCTGCGGACGCGCCGGACCCGGAGCAAGCACCAGCGCATGCCGGAAGAGAGCGTACCGATGCACGCAGCGGGTACCGAAACCCGGAGCGAGGACGGGACCGGGCCGGAATTCACCGCGCCGCCCCCGCTCAACACCGGCCGCGTCCTGCGCGCCGACCCCATTGCCGGAAGGCACGACAATGCGCGGGAGGATTTCCAGGAGCCTTCCCCCCATGCACCCCCCGCGCGGGGCGGGCTCTTCGCCCGGATGCCGGGGCTGCGCAAACCCACGCCTCAGCCGGAACCCCTGTCCGAACCGGAACCGACCGGAACCGAAGACTTCAGCGACGAAATCCCCGATCACCTGACCGGAGAAGAGCGCATCCGCGCCAAGATCGCCCTGGCGCTGAAGAACCGGATGCGCCAGCCGGTGGTCGCACCCAGGACAGAGCCGCCCCTGCGCCAGGCACACGGCCCCGAGCCGATGGTGCTGGATACCAGCCCCCCGGTGCATG
>JALWJU010000585.1 GCA_026997055.1 Paracoccaceae bacterium
ATCCGGTGCAGGCCGCCAAAGCCCGCCACATTGGCCGCCAGCCAGGGGCCAAGCGCTTCGGCAGATATGTCGGCACCGCCGCTCATGCGCCGACAGTAACGCGCCGTAACGTAAAGGCAACGGCTGATTGACAAGGGCCGCCGCGCCGCGTTTCCCTTTTCGCGCAAATGGGAGGAAACGGCGAAAGGGAGGAGGCGGCCATGACCGCGATGGATCTGGGCATGAGCCCGCGGCTCGAGGCGCTGCATGGGCGGCTGACGGAAATGATCGCCGAGGAAATCGCCCCGCTTGACGAGGAGTTTCTCGCCGAGGTGGACAAGGGCGACCGCTGGCAGTTCACCCCGCGCCAGAGCGAGATCCTCGAAGGGCTCAAGGCGCGCGCCCGCGCCGCCGGCCTGTGGAATCTCTGGCTGACCGACAGCGCGCGCGGGCCGGGGCTGAGCACGGTCGAATATGCCTGGCTGGCCGAGGAAATGGGCAAGAGCCACCTCGCCGCCGAGGTCTTCAACTGCAACGCGCCCGATACCGGCAACATGGAGGTGCTCGAGCGCTACGGCACCCCCGAGCAGAAGGCGCGCTGGCTCGAGCCGCTCATGGCCGGCGAGATCCGCTCGGCCTATCTGATGACCGAGCCCGATGTCGCCTCTTCGGACGCCACCAACATCGCCATGCGCTGCGAGCGCGACGGCGACCAGTACGTGCTCAACGGCGAGAAATGGTGGGCGACCGGCGCGGGCGATCCGCGCTGCGCGGTCTATATCGTCATGGTGCGAACCGGCGGCGAGGAGGCGCCGCGCCACCAGCGCCACTCGATGCTGCTGGTGCCGGCCGATGCCGAAGGGGTCGAGATCGTCCGGCCGATGGAGGTCTATGGCCACGACGATGCCCCCCACGGCCACATGCATATCCGCCTCAGCGACGTGCGCGTGCCGGTGGAAAACATCATCCTCGGCGAGGGGCGCGGCTTCGAGATTGCCCAGGGGCGGCTGGGGCCGGGGCGCATCCACCATTGCATGCGCGCGATCGGCCAGGCAGAGAAGGCGCTGGAGATGATGTGCCGGCGGGCGCTCGAGCGCGAGGCCTTCGGCCGCAAGCTGGCCACACTCGGCGCCAATTTCGACCACATCGCCGAGGCGCGCATGGAGATCGAACAGGCCCGGCTGCTATGCCTCAAGGCCGCCTGGATGATGGACCGGGGCGATGCGCGCGCCGCCGCGCCCTGGATTCACCAGATCAAGGTGGTGGCGCCGAACATGGCGCTGAAGGTCACCGATGCGGCGGTGCAGATGTTCGGCGCTCAGGGGGTTTCGCAGGATACGCCGCTGGCCCGGCAATGGACCGCCCTGCGCACCCTGCGCCTGGCCGACGGGCCGGATGCGGTGCACCGCCGCCAGGTGGCGCGCACCGAGCTGCGCAAATACACGCAGGAGCGTATCTGAGCCGGGCCGCACAAGCGGAATCAGCGCCATTTCAGGGGGCGCATTTGCGACAAAAGGGCGTATCCGGCACCAGATCCAGCCGCCCGGGCTCGATTTCAGCGCCGCATTTCACGCAATAGCCGTATTCGCCCTCTTCGATCCGCTTGCAGGCGGCCTGTATCCTTGCCAGTTCTTCGCGGGCCAGCCGCGCCTCGTGCTCAAGCACCTCGTCGCCCTCGCGCTCGGTGGCAAGCTCTTCCCAATCCTTTGACTGGTGGCTGTCCAGCTCCGCGTCGATCTCGCGAAGACGCGCCTCCAGTTCCGCCTCGCGCGCTTCCAGCCTGGCCCTGTATCCGGCTACGTCCACCATGACCCTCCGATCCCCTCGCTGTTTCGCTCAAGCTTGCCCCGCAACCGCACCGCGCCGCCTTGATACAGGTCAAGCGCAGGCCACGGCTCCCGCCCCGCCCGGAAGCGGAATTCTCCGCCTGGCGGATTCCTGGTCGCCTCACGGCATCAGCTTGATTTTCATATATGAACTTGGAAACGGCAAATGTGCGAAGGGTTTCCGCTCTGATCCGGGCATGGGCGCGACAGGAAGGCACAGGGCAATACAATCTGCGGCGCGGTTCCCGGTGGCAGGGCGCTGTGCGCTTCGAAGCGGAAAGGTATTGCCCGCGGGCGGAAGCGATTTTTCCGCGAAAAATCGCGCCTCCGGCGGGAGTATTGTCAGAAAGGCGAAAGGGGGCATTCGAAAGGGTCTGGC